>CAZBKV010000099.1:0-7938 GCA_964492575.1 uncultured Verrucomicrobiota bacterium
GGCACTTCCCGACACATCCGATCAAACAACTCACTCGGCCGCGTCGGCCATTCTTGACCGGTCAGTTCCTTCACCAGGCGGGCTAACCACTGAATCTCCGGCCGAGCGGCTCCCGGCGGATCGATTGCTTTCCAAAATCGTTGCACCCGCCCATCCACATTGATCCACGTCCCGGCCTTCTCAAAATAGGCCGCTCCGGGAAGGACAATATGGGCCAACTCCGTCGTGCGACTAGGCAGCACATCGCTCACGATCAGGTTTTCCAAACTCTGCAGCGGTCCTTCACCGATCTCTTCCTCACCGGTCACATCTTCCCCAAAGACCAGCAAGGTTCGAATCCGGCCGGTCTCAATCCCATAAGCGATCATGGGAAGCTGGATCCCAATCTCGGTAAAGGAGACCCCGGTAATCCGGGCCCCGTTGCTGTTCGGATTCCGGTCGTCCACGACAAGGAACCCATCCTCTTCCCCTAGCCGCGGCACACAGTCGGTCACTGCACCCAAGGCATCGGCCAATTTTCGGACCAAGAACAGCTCTTCACAGGAAAAACGGGCCGAAGCGACAATCGCAACCGAACCAGACGGAGCCCGACGCAGAATCTCGACCACTTCTTGCAAGACCGTCTCCCAGTCTGTGGCTCCGGAACGACGGCTCCACGGCTGCCTCAGTCGGTCCTCCCGATGGACCCACTTGTAATTCAGCCGTCCTTCGTCACAGAGCCAGCATTGATTGACCGCATCGTTCGGCCGTGGGGTCAGCCGGTAGATTCGTCCCTCTCTCGAACCGACCAGGATGTTACAACCCCGGCCGCAGGTGCCACAAATGCTTTTGGTCTCTTTCAGAAACCAGACCCGCATGCGGAAGCGGAAATCGACCGACGTTAAGGCCCCCACCGGGCAGAGATCTACCAGGTTCAGGGAGTAGTTATTGTCCACCTGTCGGCCGGGATAGACGGCCAGCGTGCTGGCTCCGCCCCGATTCACAATCCCTAGACAGTCATCCCCCACCACGTCCCGCAAAAACCGGATGCATCGGCCGCATAGGATGCAACGTTCCGCATCCAGAATCAGGCGAGGACCAATGCGTTGGGCTTTCGGCTTATGGATTTTGACTTCTTCAAACCGGCCTTGGGCCGCCCCGTAATCAAACGCGTATTCCTGCAGCAAGCATTCGCCGGCCTTGTCACAAATCGGGCAATCCAACGGATGGTTGGCCAGAAGGAGTTCCAGCACCGCCTGCCGCATTTTCCGAACCTCCGGCGTGTCGGTGTAGATCTCCATGCCGGGCGTGATCGGAGTGGTACAGGCCGTGACCGGTCGCGGTGCCTTCCGGATCACCGGCCGTCCCTGTTCATCCAGGATCGGCTTTCGATCCGGTCCCATCGCCGGCAGCCCATATTCCACCAGACACATCCGGCAATTGCCGGCCGGCCGAAGCTTCGGGTGATAGCAGAGATGAGGGATGTGGACCCCTGCGATTTCACAGGCCTGCAGAATCGTGGTAGGAACCGGATGACCGTCGATCGGATCGGGCAGGGTCCGGGGAACCCGCACCTCTTTCCCATTGATCCGAACGGTTACCCATTCCGTCTGCTCGCGGCTCTCTTCTTTGACTTGCTGCTGTTCCATCACTGCCCGACTGCTCTGCTTAGCCCGAGATTCGTTAGCCGGCCTTCGGCCCCGTTACGGCCAAGGCGCTGCGGGACTTCGGCCGACAGGCCGCCACAAATTCTTCCCGGAACTTGGTAAGAAAACTCTCCACCGGCCACACACAGGCATCCCCAAAGGCACAAACGGTCTTGCCTCCCATGATCTGCCGGCTCAGCCGGAGCAACGTCTCCACATCTTCCGATCGGCCCCGACCTTGGACCATGCGCCGTAGAATTTGGACAATCCAACTGACTCCTTCCCGACACGGGGTGCATTGCCCGCAACTTTCATGGGCAAAAAACTCGCAGATGTTCCATAAGGCCCAGACCATGTCGACCGATTCATCCAAGACGATCACCCCGCCCGAGCCGGACATCGTACCGGCCTGGGCCAGCGTGGTAAAGTCATAGGGAAGATCCAATGCAGGGATTTCCACCGGTTTCTGCGGCCCACCCGGAAGCTGGACTCGAACCTTTTCATCCGCCCGAAGGACCTTCGAAGAGACCCCGCCAGGAATCACCGCCTTCAATCGCTTTCCACCGGGGATCCCTCCACCAAAGGCCGGATCAAAGATCAGCTCCCGTAAGGTGACTTTGCCTACCTCGATTTCATAGTAACCGGGTCGGTTGATGTTTCCGCTAAGGCAAACAATCCGTGTCCCTGTGTTATTCGGGGTTCCTAACTTCGCATACTCCGCCCCGCCCATCTCCACGACATGCTTGACTGCGCACAGGGTTTCCACGTTGTTGACAATCGTGGGGCAGCCGTACAAGCCGATCACTGCCGGATAGTTCGGGGGTTTGACGCGCGGGTAGGGTCGCTTGCCCTCTAAGGATTCCAGCAACCCGGTCTCTTCGCCGCAAATATAGGCACCGGCCCCTCGATGAACGTAGACTTCCAGGTCATATCCGGAACCCAGGATGTTCTGGCCCAGGAAACCGTGCTCGCGGGCCTCCTGCAAAGCCCGTTCCAAAATCCGAGCTCCTTCGAAAAATTCGCCCCGGATGTAAATAAAAGCCGTGTGCACCTCGTTGGCATAACAGGCAATGAATAGGCCTTCTAACAACTGATGCGGGTCTTTATAAAGAATCTGCCGATCCTTAAACGTCCCCGGCTCGGATTCATCCGCGTTGCAAATCAGGTAGATCGGCTTTCCACTCTGGCGGTCCACCAGCTTCCATTTCATCCCACACAAAAAGCCGGCTCCACCCCGTCCCCGCAATCCCGAAAGCAATACTTCCTCCCGAATCTGTTCCTGGGGCGTAAAGACTTTGCCATCGGGCGTGGATTTGGGTTGGAGAGAAAGGACCCGTTGCCAGGTCTGGTAACCGCCGTGGCGGAGATAGCATTCGATGTCCGGGGTATATCCCGGTTGGTCGATGTGTTGAAGGATGAGTTTGCGTTGGGTCGCCATGGTGGAAAATTGGGCTTGACTGAGTGGGAAGTCTTTTTAGGTTAAAGGGTGGTCAATGATTTGGGCTGCCGGATGGTGTAACGGTAGCACAGCAGACTCTGGATCTGCGTGTCTAGGTTCGAATCCTAGTCCGGCAGCCATCTTTTTATCCCCTTTTGTTGTTATCGTTCGATTTAGGCAAGCCATCTTTATCGCCCTTTCCTCCTTTGTCTTCTCCCAAGACCTGATCCGCCCGCTCCAGCTCCTCCACCCAGCGCTTTAATTCCTCTATCGTTACTCGGCCCCGCTCCTCCTCATTACACACCACCACCGGCGCCTCGTGACATCGAGCCAAACATTCCACAAACTCCACTGTAAACCGGCCGTCCGCCGTCGTCTGCGGCCCGGATCGATTCGGATCCAACCCCAACCGCTCACATAACCACCGGTGCAATTCATGTGAACCGGCCAGGGCACAACTCAACGTGCGACAAATCTTAAAATGAAACCGCCCAAACGGCCGCTCCCGAAACATCGGGTAAAACGTCACCAGCTCCCAAACCGCAATCGGTTCCACCCCAAGCCGTTCCGCCGCCCATTCTATCAACGCCGGGCTCAACCACCCGAAGTGTTCCTGCAACCGGTGTAACACCATCACCGCCGCACTCCGACGCTGCGGGTAACGACGGATCAACTCCTCGATCTCCTGCTCCAATTCGGAAGGAACGGAGACTGGCTCTGCATGCAGTTTCTTTTTCTCTACCCCGTGATTCATCTCTCACCTACCGATCGCATTCCCCCATCACAAAATCCAACGATCCGAGAATGGTCACCACATCGCTGATCATCGTCCCAGGCAACAGCTCAGACAGAATGCTGAGATTGGCAAACGAGGGAGACCGAATCTTCAGCCGGTACGGCACCCCTCCGCCTTTGCTGTAAATGTAAAAACCCAGTTCACCCTTCGGATTTTCAGCCCCGAAGTAGATCTCCCCTGGTGGAGCTTGCACCCCTTGGGTTACCAGCATGAAATGATGGATCAACTCCTCCATTCGGGTTTGCACCCGTTCTTTGGGAGGGAGGCTGATTTTTCCATCCTCAATTCGAATGGGACCGTCCGGCAAATGGTCCAGGCATTGACGAATGATCCGCACACTCTCCCGAATCTCGGCCACGCGGACCATGTAGCGGTCGTAACAATCCCCCTTTGATCCGACTGGCACATCAAATTCCAGTTGATCATAAATGAGATACGGCCGATCTTTCCGCACATCGTACGGTACCCCGCTGCCCCGCAAATTCGGTCCGGTCAATCCGTAGTCCATGGCCATCTCCGGCGGAATTACTCCGACCCCTTCGGTTCGGCGGAGCCAGATCGGATTCCGGGTCAGCAGCCGTTCGATCTCATCCACACATCGCAACACACTTCGGCACACCGCCCGACAATCCTCCACCCAACCGTCCGGTAAATCGCGGGCTACGCCTCCGATCCGGGTGTAAGAAGTGGTAAACCGCGCGCCGGTCAGACTTTCAAACAGGTTATAAATCTTCTCCCGCTCCGTGAAGATGTAGAGAAAAACCGTCACCGCTCCAAGATCCATCGCATACGCCCCTAACCCCAAAAGATGAGAAGAAATCCGGGCCAGTTCACTGCAAATCACCCGAATAAACTGGCAACGCAACGGGAGCTGATCCTGAATCCCCAACAGTTTCTCTACGGCTAAGACGTAAGCGACGTTGTTCGCCGCCGGAGCCAGATAATCCAACCGGTCGGTATAGGGGATAAACTGTGTGTAGGTCAGATTTTCCGCGATCTTTTCGAATCCACGATGAAGATAGCCGATCTGCGGTTCCGCCTTACGCACCACTTCTCCTTCCAGCTCCAACCGAAGCCGTAAAACTCCATGGGTCGAAGGATGGGACGGTCCCATGTTGAGGACCCTCCGATCCTCCGGACATTCAAACGGATCTTCGGCCTCCTCTTCGACTCGCTGGGCCTCAGCCACCGCTCGGTCCCACCGAGCCAAGGTTTCCAAGATCCAAAGCTCTTCGTTCCGTTCCTTCATCCTTCCTGATCCTCCACCGGACGAGCCCGTGGTTCGCGTTCCCTGGCGGTTCGACCCGGCCGGGCCACAAACGGCCCTCCTTCCAACGGCGCCGCCTCAGTAAACGCCACCCCCGGCACCTCCGTCGGTTTCCCTTCCAAGGGGAAGTCCTTGCGCAAGGGATGATAGGGATAGCCTTCCCACATTAAGATCCGCTTCAAATTCGGATGCCCCCGGAACCGAATTCCCAACATGTCCCAAGCCTCCCGCTCATGCCAATTCGCTCCCCGCCAAACCGAGGTTACAGACGGCACCTCCGGCGGATCCCCATGAATTCGCACCCGCAACCGTAAAGGCACTCGCTCCTCGTAATGGTAAAGATGGTACACCACCATGAACCGCGGTTCTTCCTCTGGAAAATCCACCCCGGTCAGATCCACCAAAAACCGAAATCCCAGCTCGTCCTTGGCATAGCGGCAGACCTCCACAATCCGTTGCGGGTCCAAGACGTCCAGCGTGACCTCGTCCCGAAACACCCGCGGTTCAGAAAGCAGATCCGGAAAATGAGCCTTCAGTCGTTTGGCCAACAAAAGCGCCTTCATGAAGCCTATCCCCGATTCGACTCCCTCACCTCAAACGGTCCAGGTCGTTTCAAGCCGGCAAAGACCCGTTCCCGTTGGACCCGTTCCTGAAGCTTCAACAACGCATCCAACAGCGCCTCCGGCCGGGGTGGACAACCGGCAATGTAAATGTCCACTGGCAACAACCGATCGATTCCTTGCAACACCGCATAACTACGATACATCCCTCCACTGCTTGCACAGGCCCCCATGGCGATCACCCATTTCGGTTCTGGCATCTGCTCATAAAGCCGACGGACGGCGGGCGCCATCTTGTAAGTGACCGTACCGGCTACAATCATCACATCGGCCTGACGCGGCGAAAACCGCATCACCTCCGATCCAAACCGGGCGATATCAAACCGACTTCCCCCACTGGCCATCAACTCAATGGCACAGCAGGCCAACCCCATCGGCATCGGCCACAACGAATATTTCCGAAACCAATTGATGGCTGCCTCAAGACGAGTCAGGACTATATTCCCTTCCGCTTTTGTGTCGTATACCAGCTCGACCACGCGTCCCTCCCTCTTTTTAAATCCTCGAAGGATCGTTGGACCGTTTGCCTCGTTGCATCCGAAAGCTCCAAATCCACCCCACCCCTTCTATTTCAAACCGGAAAGACGCCCAGACTTCAAGCTTCCCCTTCCGGTGGCGGTTCTTCTTTCGAAGAAGATTCCGGCTCCTCTGTCGACGGAGAAGGTGGATGAGAATTTGGGGTTGGATGGGACGATTCCTCCCAACTCAACGAGAAGCTCTGCGTTTGCGCGGAAGCTTCTTCTTCCGAAAGCGTGGGCAAAGACTCAGCAGGGATCTCTGGTTCTTCGGCCACTGGAGCGGAAGGGCCTTCCGTCTCAGGAGAAGAGGAAGCCATGGACATCCCACCCTCTCTTCCGTCCGTTTGGGGCGAGGGAGAAGCCGCTGGATCAGGAGTAGCAGTTTGGGGTTGTTGTTGGAGGTCCTCTTCCTTCGACTCCTGAGAGGCCGCCTCTCCCGGAGCCTTTCCTTCTTGCGGCGGGGCCGTCAGAACCAAAGCCGGCCGAATCCATTCCCCTCGGAACCGGTAGCCATGACCCAGAATTTGCTGGACCACATGTCCTTCCTGCGGTTTGGGGGCATCTTCCGGAACCACATGGTGCTTTGGATCAAATGGTTCCCCGACCTGAGGAAACACCGGCACAAGACCAACCCGCCGGGCGGCATCAAACACCACAGCTCGAAACTTACCGATCTGCTCAATCACCTCCTTTTTCCCGGACCGCACGGCCCCGGCAAATAAGGCCTGAACATGGTCCAGAATGAAGGCCAAAACCTGGAGCCAATCATTTTCCCCACGTTTTAGTTTTTCCACCTCCAACTGAAGATAGGCTCGTTCGGCGTCCTGAGCCTCTTTGAGAAACTGGATAAATCGCTGCCGTTCCTCCTCCATGCGGCGGGCGATTGCTTCGGCTGCTTCTGCCGTTCGATTGGCCTGATCTTGAGCCAATTGCCAAGAGTTGGTGGCCATCTCCACCTTCTCAGCCACCCGATCCAGTTGCTGGATCTTCTCAATAGCTTCCAGAACTTCCTGCGTCTCGATCCAACGCAGCCAGGCCCGTTCCCGTAGCACAAAAGGCCACACCCCAAACCATCCTCCTAAGGCCACACACACAATAATCCCAAACATCTCCATCGGGGTCAGCGGCCGATGCCCCTGCCACCAAATCCAAACCGCTGCGGCCAGCATGAACAGATCCGCCAAGAAAAAGGCTACAAAAAGCCCAAGCCGCGGTCGTCGTATCGTTTCCTCACCCATGTAGGCTCAATCTAGGCCGGACCGAGCGGTTCTGTGAATCCAAAAAGGAAGTCAGATCCTCGTTTCTGAAAGCTTTTTCAGGTTTAGCGTCCTTCCATACCCTGCCTGGAGAAGCAAAGAAAGGCCCTAGAGAGGCAAAGGAGATGATGGGAGACTCACGCTAAGGATTGCCCCCACGCTCTTAGAGCTTGTCTCAAGAAGAGAAGGTATCCGTCCATTTTGCCCTATCTTGGCGCGTTGGGGACAACGCACCCTATCGCAACATGGCTTTCAGATGCCAAGGCAAGGTAGACCGGTTTGTCCCCAAACCGCCATATGAAACTTCATTTCCCCTTTCCCCGGCGCGCTGAGGACAAAGCGCGCTGCCCAAAGTTTCCCTTCTCTTTCCGAAATTTCTTTTCATTCGAGGGGAGTTATCTGACCGATGCCACGGATT
>CAZBKV010000100.1:0-7901 GCA_964492575.1 uncultured Verrucomicrobiota bacterium
GCAAAGGACGAACCCGACGAGGCCGATGAAGCCTCTGCACTGAATGGGGTTGCCCAGGAGTCGGTGGTTGGGCAATCGCCATCAATCCTCCAACAAACATCGCCATTGTAGCAAGCAATATGGTCCGTTTCATGGCTATTTCTCCTTGGTTGATTTGTATTGGTTTTCGGACTGCCTTGTCCGGTCCGTTTTCCCGGACATCCCGGCAATCCACTGCAATTCCTTAGACGCGTCGAAGTTCCCAAAGGTTTCATGGAAAAGATTCAATGAGTATTCCTTGTCCTATTCCAGGCTGTCCTTGATCTTTCTCTTGCCGTTTATAGAGAATCATTGAATTAGGCGACTTATACTACCCGATGGCGTCCATGCTAATTCTTTCCGATGCTTCTTTGTGAATGTCGGTTTTATCAATCCTCCGGTTCAGAAAGAAGACAGAAAGGATATACATACATAGAGGCAGATAAACATCCTCCGTCGTTCCCCATTCGGAAAACGGCTTCTCCTCAGGGCACAGGCTTTTTGAAAAACAGGCTTGATTCAATGTGGGTAGACGCCCAAACTCTTCTACTCGGGAGAAAGCTGGATTGGTTGTAAACGGGGAAGTCAACGTTTGCTGAAAAACAAAAACTAAACCGAAAGGAGTTATTATGATGAAACGACGGACGTTTTTAACCAGTTCTCTTGCTGCGGCTTTCGGCGGCGTATTCGGTGTCGGTGGATATGCCGATCAGATTGAAGGGACGCGAGATCGATGGGCGCTGGAATTACGAATCTACCATTTCCCCAATGTGGAAAAACGAGACGCCTTCGCTCGATTTATAGAGCGGGCGGCGATTCCGGCGCTGAATCGAATCGAAATTCAGCCGGTCGGCGTCTGGACCCTCTCCAAAGAAGACAACCGTCGGATTCCCGAAGGATACAACGAAACGGATCTGTTTGTCCTTATCCCTCATCGTCGGTTTGACTCTGTGTTCACTCTGATCGACCGACTTACAAAAGATCCGGACTTTGTTTCCGCTGCGAAAAGGCTCTTCAGCGAGGAATCGTTGCCCTACGAACGATTTGAAAGTTCTTTGAGCCTTGCCTTCACGCAGTGGCCTCGAGTGAGTGTTCCAACCAAGGCCTCAGACCGAATCGCCCAACTCCGAATCTACGAGAGCCCGAATGACGAGAGGGCCTTGGCCAAATTGGACATGTTCAATACCGGCGGGGAACTGCGGATCTTCCAAAAAGTCGGCCTGACCCCGGTCTTCTTTGGGCAGACCCTCATCGGGACTCGACTCCCTAAGCTGACCTACATGCTCGCTTTTCCAAATAAAGAAGCAATGCGAACCGCTTGGCGACGATTTGTCCAAGATCCGGATTGGAAGGCCTTAAGCCAAGACCCGACTTACAAAAATACGGTCTCCCGAATTACCAACCTCATTCTTCGGCCTACAAGTGGGTCTCAGATTTAAACATAACCAAAAGCTGCATTCATTAATCCAAAAACATTCCTTCTTCCCCCACAGGGGTATGCATCCAGCCTGCCGGTTGGGAAGATGAAGGGGAGGCATTGGATGGAAGAGAAGAGCCGGCTGGAGAAGAGAAAGGCCGCTTGCGCTTGCGGTCTGCTCCCTGTGAGGGAAGGTAGCCCAAACGTCGGGCTCGTTGGGGCCGCTCCAAAAACGGAAACCCTTCTTCGCGGTTTTCCTGTCGTAGTCTCTGCACCGCTCGCATCAGCTCATGGACCTTTTCTTGGTCGATCTTTCCTAATTCCATGGCCCGAATGATCCATTGATCCGCCCGGAGACCATACTTATCCTGCAAGATCATAAACTCTTCAGGGGAAAGATCCTCCCCTCCTTGTTCCAGCTCTTGTTGAGCAACCTCTTTCGGGACCAGAAAAGACCGAGCAAATCGTTCCCTCATCCGTGCTTTGAGAGGATCTGTTGTCTCGATCGCAAACCATCCACCTACCAATTTCGCTACCTCCCATCGAACCGTAAGGGAATCCGCTCCTCGTTGAATTCCCAGGACTATCTCACCGTTATCCAACACGCCCCACCCTGCAGGGACCGAATACTCCCATTCGATCACTCTTACCCCCTGATCTTCCAAAACGCCGACTACACTATGAATCGGATCCATCCCTAAATCCCAGGCTCGTCGCAACGCCACAGCCGTTTCCTCCGCTCCCTCTTCCGTTCGAATCGGAAATTGCTCCGGAGAAGGAAATCGGGGAGAAGGTCCCGTCTTTCTTAGCTGTTCCAACTCCAACCACCGACCCAGCTCTTCTTCCAAATAAACCCTCAGTTCGCTCTCCATCGCCTGGGAAATCGTCTCTTCTTCGGAAAAGAGCATCTGCACCACTCGAACCGAGGGAGACCGGAAAAAGAAGTCCGTATCTACTTTTAAGATCTCCGCCATTCGATTCAGTACGTTCGAATGAGGTCGGATTTCTCCTCGCTCATACTTGCAAACGGCCATCGCACTGACCCCCAACTGTCGTGCAAGGGCTCGCTGCGAGAGCCGGGCACGGATACGGGCTGCTTTGATACGTTCTCCTAAATTCATTTTGCCCTCCTTTGTCTTTTGCTGGAAAGAAAATCGCAAGGAGAAAGCGCGAACCATTTTCCAGCACTTCCCCGCGCACTTCCACTGGCTTCTTTTTTGGCGTAGCCCTCAAACCTACTTCCCTCCCTCACAAAAGGCTGCTGATCATTTTTGGAGGACCGCTTTACTTATCCTTCTATCTCTCCGACAGTGTAAACCCAGGCGTTGATGCTTAGAAGGGCCTTATTTTTTATAAACTCGATCCCAACTCTTTGTTTGAGCCTCATAATCCTTTCCTCTATTCTGGAAGAAATGAATGGATCCATGGCCAATCCCTGTGATTTGGGGGATAAGAAAATGGAAAAAAGTAATCGAACGACAAAGGAGGAAAAGATGACAAGGTCGCTTTTACGAAACCGGTGGTGGATAGGAGTTATCATTCTAGGATTAAGCGGGATAGGATTCAGCAGTGTAGCCCAGGGGGCTCAATCTTCTCGCTCTCCGATCTGGATGCAACGGATGCCGGGCAAACGTTACGTTTACAAACAGGTGGGAACCCGGTCTTTGTATCTTTGGGTCCTTCAACCGGCAGAGAAATACCCGCGTCCTCGGCCTGCGGTCGTCTTTTTCCATGGCGGAGGCTGGGTAGCGGGAACCCCAGCACAATTCATCCACCAGGCAGAATACCTTACCTCTCGCGGCTTGGTATCGGTCCTGGTTCAGTATCGGCTACTGGATCGAAAGCAGAGGAGGAAAACCCCACCATTGGTCTGCATCCAAGATGCGAAATCCGCTATGCGATGGGTTCGAAAACATGCCAAGGAGCTGGGGGTTGATCCGAATCGCATTGCGGCGGCAGGGGGTTCTGCCGGTGGACATTTAGCGGCGGCGGTTAGTATGTTGCCGGACTTGGATGATCCTAAAGATGACCTCCAGATCTCGTGTAAGGCTCAGGCTCAAATCCTCTTTAATCCTGCGGTTGATGGTCGATTTGGGGAAAAGTATCAAAAGTTTTCTCCTTTTTACAACGTGCGGCCGGATACTCCGCCGACGATTATCTTTCATGGCACGGCCGATCGAATCGTCCCGGTCCAGATTATCCGGGAATTTCAACGTAAATTAGAGAAGGCAGGGGTTCGTTGTGAATGCCATTTTTATGAAGGAATGCCTCATGGGTTTTTTAATTATGGACGGTATGGCAATCGGTACTTTCTGTTGACCATGCGGGCGACGGATCGGTTTTTGGCTTCGTTGGGCTGGCTTCAGGGACCGCCTACCTTGCCGGCGCCTTCTTCCCAATCTTCGAGCTCAAAAACCGATTCCCTTTCTCCTTAAACGTTGTCTCCTTGACCCTGGAAAGGTCGCTCATTAAAACCCTCGAAAAGGAGTGCGATGAGGGAGAAGAAGGGATGTGGTGAAAGGAACAAAACCATAAAGAGGGATCTCGATGATTGCGAGCGTCAATCCAACCACCGGCCAAACCATTCGGACCTATCAGCCTTTTTCTAACGAGGAAGTAGAAACGCGGTTGCAGCAAGCCGAACAAGCCTTCCCCAACTGGCGTCAACTTTCCTTTTTGGAACGCGGCAAGATTCTTCATCGTGTTGCCGCCAAACTGAGGGAACGCCAGCAGGAATACGCCCGTCTGATGGCCGAAGAGATGGGCAAACCGGTGACGCAAGGCCGGGCCGAGATCGAGAAGTGTGCATGGGTGTGTGAGTATTATGCGGATCATGCTGCCAAGTTTCTGAAGCCGGAGTTTGTGGACACAGAATGGACACGAAGCTATGTGGTCTTTCAACCGCTCGGGCCTATCCTGGCGGTCATGCCTTGGAATTTCCCGTTCTGGCAGGTCTTTCGTGCCGCCGCCCCAGCATTGATGGCCGGAAATCCGGTTCTTCTGAAACATGCCTCCAATGTTCCTGGATGTGCTTTAGCCATCGAAAGCCTGTTCCGAGAAGTAGAGGCCCCGGAGGGAGTCTTTCAGACTTTATTGATCGAAGGCCAGGATTTGGCTCCAGTGATTGCCCATCCGACGGTTCGGGCGGTGACACTGACCGGGAGCACACCGGCCGGGCAAGCCGTGGCGGCTCAAGCCGGTCAGGTTCTCAAAAAGACCGTCGTAGAACTCGGTGGCAGCGATCCATACGTCGTACTGGAAGATGCGGATGTGGATTTAGCGGCCGAGACCTGTGTCGCTGCTCGATTAATCAACACGGGCCAGAGCTGTATCGCTGCAAAACGATTCATTGTCGTCGCTTCGATTCGAAAGGCCTTTGAAGAGCGGGTTGTTGAGCTTATGCGCGCCAAGAAGATGGGCAATCCCCTTTACGAATCGACTGAGCTGGGACCGCTGGCCCGGCAGGATCTGCGCGACCGTCTCCATGATCAAGTCACTCGAAGCCTCCAGGCTGGAGCCCGCCTGCTCCTAGGTGGAACCATTCCGGAAGGTCCGGGGGCTTTCTATCCTCCGACCGTCTTGACGGATGTGAAACCCGGAATGGCGGCTTTTGAAGAAGAGACCTTCGGACCGGTTGCTGCGATTGTAGAGGCACAGGATGAAGAGGAAGCTATTGCTCTGGCCAATCGATCTCCTTTCGGCTTAGGAGCTGCGGTCTTTACTCGAGACCGTGAACGCGGAGAACGAATTGCACGGGAACGACTCGAAGCCGGTTTATGTTTCGTTAATGCTTTTGTCCAATCCGACCCGCGCTTGCCCTTTGGAGGAATCAAGCAATCCGGATACGGTCGGGAACTGGGCGTGTTCGGGATCCGGGAATTTGTGAATATTAAGACGGTTTGTGTGGCATAGCATGGAGATCTTCTTTTTGGAGAATTTCCGATACTTTCTACGCTCGCGCCAGCAGGCGGAATCGAATAGAATCTTCCTCCAGCCGATAAATTGTGTTTTTCCAAAACATAGCGTTCCCGATATGAAGAATCCCCGAGACAAAAAATCCTAACGGTGGAACTATAAACAAAGGTAAAATAAAAATTTTTAAAACCCATGGGACTCCTAGAACCGAACCGAAGGTATGGAGAATACTTGCCCTTTTCCCTTGAAGGGTATCCACCACTCGGATAGCATGAATCGCATCCAAATCATAAATCAAAGCGATGGTCCAAACGAGAATATATCCTCCTATTCTAAGGTTTGCTGAGAGAGGCACAGAAAAGCGCTCCGTATAGCTGATCCAGGCCAGGCCGGCACAAAGCAAGATCGGTACGATCGCTCTGCTATAAAAGCAACGAAATGCCCGGCTCCGTCCTTTCCACCATTCCATGAGTCCACCCGGCGCCGTACTGAATAACTGCAACAAACCGGTCCGCATCAATTCCTTAATCCCTATCGGGGCTATGAAGAGCATCAGCAATCGAATTCCGAATCCCGCTCCAAAGAGTGTGAAGAACATAGCCAATTCATAACTAGGGGAGTTTTGCATTTGAATAGACATCTGAATACGAGGGATTTGCACGAGAACCGTCCAGGCTCCTAAAAGAAGTGATGTTAGAAGAATAACCACCCGGATAGAAACAGAGGAAAAAGAAAAGCACTGTTCCAACCAAAGATAAGGCGAACGGAAATCCCCTGGACTCTTCCTGGGGTTATGTGTGGATGAAGTTGGATGGTGAATGGTTTGTGTTTTTGGCTGAGTTTCTTCCTGTTCCTTCCGCCAATTCCTCTGAAGATGAAATCCAGCCAGCATCAACATCCCAAGGGCCCCTCCGGTAATCCAAAAAATCCCTTTCCATATGTCCCTCAGCGAACCGGAGAACCCGCTCCCAGCTCCTAACTGTCTGAGTAATGCCCACTGGACATCCCCTAGCGAGAGCAGTGTTGCGTTTTGGAAAAAAATCATTCCCCAGGGGATCCCAAACAGGAGGACAAAAGCAGCGGTAAAAATTCCCTCTCCGCGTCTCTTTTCCCAGTGTCGCCAACAGGAGATCCAAAGCCCGGTGGTCAAAGAGAATAGAAGCGCCGCAACCCACACCCCGATTTCCGTCACGACCTGACTTAGCGTCACTCCACCAAAAATCAGCGCCACGGCCAAAATGGGAAACACCGCGGTCAAATTCATGAAGGCTTGCAACGAACCACTCGCCAACTTTCCAATCACCACATCCCAACCGGTAAGATTAGACAGGAATAAAATGGGAAGTGTCCCCTCCCGGCGTTCCTGACTCACAGCCCCGGCGGTCAGCGTTGCTCCGGCAAACACACAAAGCCAAAACCCAATCTGTCCCATCCACTTGAAATACACCGCCCCACCTCGCAACAAAGACGGAAACGTAAAAAAGAGGAACAAGGTTGCCAGGAGGGCCATTCGGAAACGGAACCGGAAGATAGCCCCCTTCCGGCTTGCTACAATCAATTCCCGAATTACAATTGGAACCCATCCCATGGGCTTGCTTCTCTCCGTCGAGTGCCTCCGCGTCTCTTCGATTCCTCCACACTTCGTTTGCTGAAGTTAGAATGCCCCACGATTTTGCCGTCGGAAAGACCGGATTGGTTGCAAAAAGATTTCCTTTCAAGACGAAAGAAGCTAAACTCTGTAAGTCTATGGATCCGTTACTGAAATTATTACGACAGGATGCCCGAATTCCCCTGGCTCAGCTTAGCCGGATGCTCGGGGCGACCGAGGAGGAGATTCAGAAACGAATCCAACAGTACGAAACCGAGCACGTCATCCTCGGTTATCAGGCGATTTTAAATGAAGAAAAATTGGGGGTCGATCAGGTTCGGGCCTTGATCGAGGTCAAAATCACACCACAACGGGAAGGTGGATTTGACCGAATTGCCCAACGGATCGCCCGCTTTCAAGAAGTCCAAAGTTGCTACCTTATGTCCGGCGCCTATGACTTATTAGTAGAAGTGGTAGGTAACGATGTAAAAGAGGTCGCCCTCTTTGTAGCGGAGAAACTAGCCACCATCGAAGGAGTCATCTCCACCGCAACCCATTTCGTCTTAAAGCCCTATAAAGAACGCGGCTTCTTAACAATGCCCGAAGAACCCAACGAAAAGCTCCCAGTCTCACCGTAAGTTACCGCGCTCCTTTCCTTTCTCTTTGCTTTTCACGAGAGCTATCTCAGGGTCCCCGTTTAGGGGTCAAAGGCGGCTTGTCTGGACCTGTCTTCCGAGAGCTCATCTGAAAAAAATCGGCTGGGTCGTTTGAAAGGATGGCCTTCTCGGAGAAAACGCTAGATTGGGAGCATGGCACCAACAGGTTGGGGGGATCAAGGAAAGAATTTCATGCGACGATTTGGGGACACGCCGCCCTACCCTATCCCTGGGCATTCGAAAGGGAATTGAAAGGTAGGGCGCGCTGTCCTCAGCGCGCCGGGGAAAAGGGAAATGAAATTTCATG
>CAZBKV010000101.1:0-7896 GCA_964492575.1 uncultured Verrucomicrobiota bacterium
GGCTTGTCCTCAAGCCGCCGCAACAAATTCCTTCCTTTATCCCCCAACCCGTTGCGGTCATGCCCTTGAGCCGGCGTTTTTCTCTTTCTTCCATTCAAACCGCCCGGTCGATTTTTCGGATGAGCTCTAAGCGCCTTCCTTTTTCTCTTTAGAACGCCTTCGTGGAATCCAGAACCTGGATTTTATGGTCCTTTGTTGTCGTTGGAAGGGAAAAGCCAGGGGGAACCATCCTCCGAAGGAGTCAGATCCTGAGGATGCCAAGTGTGGGTCTCGTCTAAAATATGAATCACTTGCCAACCCCGTTGTTCCACCGCCCGCGCAATCCAGAGCCGATGACAACGCCAGGGAAGTTTTTCGGCACAAACTATGGCCGTCGGGACCTGCGCCGCATACTCCAAAAGCTGATCCACCGCCGCCTGGAACTCCGGGGTTCGACAAAAAGCTTCGTATCCACCGGGACGATAGCCACCTAATTCCCGCCCCATCCAAACGTACCGGATCCCTGCCTCCGGTAACCACCGGGCCATCTCTTCCCGGCAAAACCAAGGGAACCGCTCGCTCTTCGGAAACCGACGGACATCCACCACTTGCTGAATCCCATAGGCACGAACGAGGCGTACAAAAACCTCCTTCGTGCGGTTCGAAGTTCCTACCGTCCAGAGTCGGTTCATCGACGTTGTCGCATTCGAAGCGAGCGGAGCCTGTTGATCGCCGCTGCCAACTCAAACGGACGAAACGCCGCCATCTCTCCGCGGCATTTTACAGACAGAACATCCAGCCCCTGCTCCCGAATATCCTTCATCACCTGGTCAATGACCTCTCGCAGCGTCCGCCGACCGTCCATGTACCGCATTGCATAAAAGATCGCTTCCCCGATCGCTCGGGTCTGAGCCGTCTCGACGATCTGTTCCACCGCGTCCAGGTCGATTTCGTAACGACCAAAAAGAATTGCTCCGACACCTTTCGGATTGATCTTCACCTCTCGCTTTCCACGGGACGGATCAAAGGAGCTTCGATCCGGAATCCGAGGAGTGACCGAGCCGAAGCGGGTCGTCGTTTCCATTGCCCGCTCGCTACGGAACTGCTCGGAGATCGCTCGGGCTTTGTCCGTAAAGTCATGGGCGCGATAGTCGATCATGCAAATCACCCGATCCGCCACATCGAAGTACTCCCCCGACCCACCAATCACCAGAATAGTGGAAACCCTAAACTGTTCGTACAACTCCCGAACCCGGTCAATAAACGGCGTAATGGGCTCATGTTGTTTGGGAAGAAGTTTTTGCATCCGATGATCCCGAATCATGAAGTTGGTGGCCGAGGTATCTTCGTCCAGGAGCAAAAGTTCTGCCCCCATTTCTAAGGCTTCGATGATATTGGCCGCTTGAGAGGTACTGCCGGAGGCGTCGTCTGTGGAAAAGTTTTCCGTCGAACCGCCTCGCGGGAGCGCTCCGATAAAGGGCGAAATATTCACCGAACGAATCGACCGACCGTCCTCGGCCCGGATCTTGACCGTGCCCGGCACAGAGACTACAAACTCCCGGCCGTCCCCGGGAATATGATTATAAATCCCCAGCTGCAAAGCCTCCAATAACGTAGACTTGCCATGGTACCCTCCTCCGACGATCAACGTCACACCTTCCGGGATCGCCATGCCGCTAATCGGCCCACGGTTTGGCAGAGAAAACGTGCGACGCATGGATGGAGGGGAAACAAAGCGAACCACGTCCGGACCGGTCATCGGCCGGGGATCCACGCCAGAGACCCGCGGCAGACAAGCCTCATCCGCCACAAACGCAACCAGTTTCTCTTCCCGCAGCCGTGCCCGCAACCAGTCCGCATCCTCCGCCGTTTCGATATGTTCCCGCATCGCCCGATGGTCGAGCTGGTCATAAAACAGAGCTGCCCGGACGATCTTGGGAATCTCCTTGAAGAACATCTCTATGGCCTCGTGCGCAGAGATCGTCCGTCCATGCGCCGGCAAACCGACATGCATCCGCACTTCCAGCCGTCCGTCCCGCAGGACTACCGAATCCCGTTCCAAAATCTCCTGTCCAGGCCGAAGCACCTCAATCAATCCGCTCTTTCCTGAGCCTCGATGCAGCCGCGCGATGTCTTGAATGACTCGCCGCAGAACCCGTGTCAGGAAATCGCATAAGGCGATCCGACGACTCTCGTTGGCCCAGGTCCAGGACGGAATCCCAGTTCGTTCGATCGGCAACCAGACCGTAACCTTGGAAGGCGAGGCAAACGGATCGCCCTGCACATGATCGACCCGCAGGACAAACTCCGGATACTCATACTCCCCAAAGATCTCCTTGTACCACCGGTAGCCTTTGCCATCGATCTGCTGCAGTTTCCGTTTCAGATCCAATGAGCGTTTCCGTACCATTGTCCCGTCCTTTTCCCAGCGATTTTCGATTTGCCTTTCGCTTGCTTCTTTTTCCTAAACCGCCCAGCACAGAACCGTTTCTTCGAAGGAATTTCAACCATTTCCTACCTGCTGGGGCAAAAAGAAAGAAAAATCCCGCTCCTCAGAACGGAGCAAAGGGAAAACGCACCGCCTCACGGCGGTGGCGATGCGGCCTTCGGGAATCAAACAGGAAAACGAACTTCTTATGGCCATACTTCGTCAGGGCGGGGAGAAAAGAGGTAGGAAGGACAACCTACCGTCTGATTCAGAAAAGACCCAGGCATTTGTCAAATTCCTGCCCCAAAAGGGCAAGAAAAAGGTAGGGTGGCCTGTCCCTTAGGCCGCTGCAAATCATTTGTTTCATCTTCCGACGCGCTGAGGGCAACGCGTCCTACTTTCCCGAAATTTCTACTTTCTGAAATCTTTCATTCGAAGGCAGTGATTTGACCGATGCCTTAATAAAAGCAAAAGCCACCGGAGCCTAGGGTGGGCAAGCTCCGGTGGCATATTTGGGAGGACGGAGGCAGGCGATGAGCGATGAGGAAATTATACGTCGTAATACAGGAAGAACTCGTACGGATGCGGTCGCAGTCGGACGGCGTCCACTTCCGAACGTTTCTTCATGATCCAGGTCTCCAGGAAGTCGCGGGTAAAGACGTCTCCACGCAGGAGGAATTCGTGGTCTTGTTCCAGGGCCTGAAGGGCTTCGTCCAGGCTATCGGGCACTTGCGGGACCTTAGCGAGTTCTTCCGGCGGCAGCTCGTACATATTTCGATCGATCGGCTCACCTGGATCGATCTTGTTGATCACACCGTCCAACCCGGCCATCAGCATTGCGGCAAAGGCCACGTATGGGTTGCAGGATGGATCTGGGGGTCGGAACTCAATCCGTTTGGCCTTCGGGCTAGGGCTGTAGGTTGGGATCCGGATGGCAGCGGAACGGTTTCGAGCCGAATAGGCTAGATTGACCGGGGCTTCGTAGCCGGGGACCAGCCGCTTGTAAGAATTGGTAGTCGGATTGCAAAGAGCACAGAGGGCTCGAGCGTGTTTGAGAATTCCGCCGATAAAGTGCAAGGCCAATTCGCTTAATCCGGCATATCCATTGCCGGCGAACAACGGCTTACCTTTCTTCCACAGGCTTATATGGGTATGCATTCCAGTGCCGTTGTCACCGAACAGGGGTTTAGGCATAAAGGTGGCGGTTTTGCCGTGCTTTCGGGCCACATTTTTGACCACGTATTTATATATCATCACTTGATCGGCCATTTGAACCAAAGGAGCAAAACGCATATCGATTTCTGCCTGACCGGCGGTGGCCACTTCGTGATGATGACATTCCACCTGGATACCCAATTCCATCATGGTCAGGGCCATCTCGGTGCGAATATCTTGGAGCGTATCGGAAGGTGCGACCGGGAAATAGCCTTCCTTGTGTCGGATCTTATATCCTACATTAGGCATCTCTTCGCGTCCGGAATTCCAGATCCCTTCCTCACTATCCACGGAGTAGAAAGTTCCGTTACTGGCAGAGTCATATTGGACATTATCAAAAATGAAGAACTCCAACTCCGGCCCAAAGTAAGCGGTATCCCCGATGCCAGTGGATTGGAGGAACTGTTCGGCCCGTCGGGCGATTCCCCGCGGATCCCGACGATACGGCTCACGGGTTCCCGTTTCCGCAATCGTGCAGATCAAACACAACGTGGGAACCGCATAAAATGGATCGATGAAGGCCGTTTCCGGATCCGGGATCGCCAGCATGTCCGACTCCTGAATCGCTTTCCACCCACGGATCGACGAGCCGTCAAACCCTAAGCCGGCCTCAAAGGTCTCCTCGGTCAACTCAGAGATCGGCACACTGAAATGCTGCCAGATCCCGAACATATCGACGAACCGTACGTCGACCATCTTGACCTCGTGCTTTTTCGCCATTTCGATAACTTCTTTTGGCGTCTTCATAGCCTCTTTTTCCTCTTTTTTGCTGCTTGGATGACCCTCTTTTGGGAGTAGAGAGTTTGATTTACCCGAAAGCCTCTTTCTCCCCTTTTGTTTGGAAAAGGCGGGAAAGGAGGAAGGGATGTGTTATCCCTCCACGGCGCGGGCTCCTTGTTCGCCGGTCCGAATACGAATCGCCTCTTCCACAGGCAAGATGAAGATCTTACCATCCCCGATCTTTCCGGTCCGAGCGGCTTTTGCGATGGCCTCCACGACCGGTTTGACCAGATCGTCCGGCAGAACAATTTCGATCTTCAATTTTGGGAGAAAATCCACTGAGTACTCGCTACCACGATAAATCTCCGTATGCCCCTTTTGGCGGCCAAACCCTTTGACTTCCGTCACCGTCATCCCGACTACCCCCAGCTCGGTCACCGCATCCCGTACATCCTCCAAACGAAATGGTTTGATAATCGCTTCGATCTTCTTCATGGCACCTTCCGCCTCCTCTGATCCTGGGTCGGCCTTCTCTTTGATTGGCCGGACTGTTTTCTTTGACCGA
Source organism: uncultured Verrucomicrobiota bacterium (assembly GCA_964492575.1). GTDB lineage: Bacteria > Verrucomicrobiota > Verrucomicrobiia > Limisphaerales > CAZBKV01 > CAZBKV01. Next base: position 4,908 of record CAZBKV010000101.1, read on the forward strand.
TTTCTGATCAAAACAACCAGTGTGTCAAAAAGGAAGGAAAACCCGAAGAAATTTCTAAATTCTTGGCTATCAATGACTTAAATTGAGGAAGGTGAGCTTTCTTGCGGCTCCCTTCCCCAGGCCGTGCAAAAGGAGACAGTGCATGGGTTCCGTTCTGTGTTTTTGGGAGGTCTTGCGCGAACCCCCTTTGAATGGATTTGGAATGTTTCTAGGATTGCCAAACGGGGCTCTTTCGATATTATTTCTAGCAAATTGGTGGGCGATTGGCGCAGTGGCTAGCGCGACTCCCTTACACGGAGCAGGTCGCAGGTTCGAATCCTGCATCGCCCACCAAATTTTCTTTGATAACACCAAGAAAAGCCGCTCCAAGTAACGTTCTAGCCAGGAGAAAGGGTTGGACGTCGGTTCTTTTATCGTACAGCCGTTTTAGAGTCATTCGTTGACCGGGTTCGGTGCAAAATTTTCTTCCGCAGGGCTACTTCGGTTCCCGCAAGATTCCAAATTCACCAACTAGCCAGCGTTCCAAAGGACACGAGATTCAGGCCCTATTCATAGTGGAGCATTATTGTGTCCTTCGTGCCAAACAATGTGTCTGGAGAAGAAAAAACGCCCGTCCGGTGGATTCCGGACGGACGTTCCCCACATCGTGCCAGTGACACCCTTTCACCCGCGAAGAATCCAGGACAGCTACTGTTCCGATCGAATCACAATGAAGTGTGTGACCCCTCGACTCCAGACTCGGAGCAAGACCATGTTCCCTTGAATTTGCTGAGCCGCATCCACGGCTTCTTGGGCGTTACGAACACGTTTATGATTGATTTCCAGGATGACATCTCCCGGACGCAACCCTGCCTTATAGGCTAAGCAATCTGGACTGACCTCTACGACCAACGCGCCTTGCACCGTAGCGGGAATCCTATATTCCCGCCGGTTCTGGACCGTCAAATCATCGACCACAACCCCATCCAATAGATCACTTCCGGCCCCAACGCTCGGTTGCCCTTGCGAGGCTAAGCCGCCTTGTTTCAACGCTCCGAGTGTGACCTCGACGTCTCGTTTCTTGCCGTTACGAATAATCGTCAGACGGACCTTGGTCCCCGGCGGTGTCTCTGCGACTTTGATCCGCAGATGGGCAGCGTCCTGAACCGGTTGCCCGTTGATTGCCACAATGACGTCCCCTGGTTTTAATCCGGCCTTCGCCGCCGGGGTTCCTTGCACTACCTCGGCAATGACCGCTCCCTTCGTTTCTTTGATGCCAAATGCCTTAGCCAGATCTTCGGTCAAGGGCTGGATGTAAACGCCCAGGTAACCTCGATTGACCTTTCCATATTTGATCAAGCTTTCCATGACCGAACGAGCCAGGTTGATGGGGATGGCGAAGCCGATGCCGGCATATTCTCCGGTGCGGGTAAAGATGGCCGTATTGATTCCGACCAATCGGCCTTTTACGTCGATTAAGGCACCTCCGGAGTTGCCGGGATTGATAGCGGCGTCGGTTTGGATGAAGTTTTCATACTGGGTGATTCCCAAGGAGGTTCGACCTAGGGCGCTGACGATTCCCATGGTTACGGTCTTTCCGACGCCGAACGGATTTCCGATCGCCAGGACGATATCTCCTACCTTGAGATGATCGCTGTCAGTTATCGTAATAGCCGGCAACCCGGTGGCCTTAATCTTCAATACAGCTACGTCCGTCGGCGGATCCGTTCCAACCACCTTTGCCTTATAGCGCTTCTCCCCAACCCGAACCTCAATCTCATCGGCATTCTCAACAACATGGTTATTGGTAAGGATGTACCCATCCTCTGAGACAATGACCCCTGAGCCTAGTCCATGTTCTTCCCGTTCAATTGGTCCGCTTGGAGGCAATCCAAAGAATCGACGCAGGAACGGATCGTCAAAAAAGGGAAACGGCTCGATTTGTCGGATTTTAATGCGTTTGGTGGTATAGACATATACCACACTGGGAGCTGCCTTTTCGATTGCGGCGGCAAAGGTGGACCGAAGGACCTGACTATCCGGAATCGGAGTGGGATCAATCTTAAGATGTGGCATCGATCCAGCCCATGCCGCCACACTCACCGCGGCAACACAGACCCATCCGATGATAGATCTCTGAAACGTTTTCCTCCTCCTCATAAGCCCAAATCCCTTTCTGCTTGGAGTTTCTTGAATAGATATCTGTGACTCCATTATCGTTGGATTGCTGTCATCACAACCCGTTCAAACCTTTACCTATCCGCCCTCTAAACGCAAAGAGAAAGCCTTCTCCTTCAAAACTCGCCTTTTCATCCTTATCCCTCCAAAATCAAAAAGGGGGAAGAAAAATGAGCGATTTTTTACAATGTTTTCGAGCTCGGGCCTCACGGATCCTTCATGGGGCGGAGTGGAATCGGACTCGCCAAGAAATCCTTCAGGCGGCGGAGATTGAGCCGGTAATATTTGAGACGACAGTCCAACCTGGCGAAGACTGGGAGCGATTCCGGGACCGAGTATTTCCTTTGTTTTACAAGTATATGGACGCAAAAGGGGTAAACCCGGAAAATCCCAAGCTGGCGATTGTGGCGATTTTCGATGGGCCGGAGTGCTTGATCCTAGAAGGCCCGGACTTTGTTAGATGCCTGATGGAAATCGAAGGACTGAATGATGCGGCGTTACATTTTCGGATCCTTCGATGGTTACGGGAGTAAAAAGAGCCAGGCTATAAAGTTTTCTCCTTCTCTGTAGCCGGAGCGTTAGTTTGTTTTTTCCAGAACATAGGGGTGAAGAGCCCCAGGCCGATAAAGAACAGTTGCGAGAGCACAAATCCTATCAATGCCACAAAGGCCCGGTCCATAAATCCATAACTATGCAATCCTACTCCCAACATATTGACCCCGAACCAGCAAAATGCGGTGACGATGTTTCCGCCTACGGCAAGGTTGGCCAGCCCTCGTCCTCGTGCCCATCCTGCCGCTCGAGCATGCAAAATCATCGCGTTCCATAGAAC
>CAZBKV010000102.1:0-7894 GCA_964492575.1 uncultured Verrucomicrobiota bacterium
CCCCTACGCCGCCTCCTTCTAAGGCCTTGCCCACAGTTTCCGGCCCCGATCAATACCTCCAAGCCCGATCGACTCCTCCCACCCCGCCTCCGAAGAAAGAATCTCTCCTTGCCCGCCTGAATCCCTTGCGCCTTTTCCATCGAAAGAAGAAGGAGATTCGACCGACTCCGATCCCAAGTCCCTCCTCCCGCCAATCGGCTGCCACAGCGCCGCACAAGGCTCGCCAACTTACCGCTACCCCATCGCCGTCCCCTGCTGCGAAGCCCGTTCCTCCTCCGACGCCATCCTGGCCGCGCTATCGCTATGTAAATCCGTCCCCACCCCCTCAAGGCAATCGCCCCCGTGCCTTAGCCATCCTTCAACAAGCCTTCCATACCCACCAAACCGGCCGATTACGAGAAGCCATCCCCCTCTACGAACAAGCCACTCAGGTCGATCCTTCCCTCTTCGAGGCCCATTACAACTTGGCTTTGGCTTTGTTTGAAGAACAACAATATGGCCGTGCCCTGGCTGAATATGAAAAGGCCTTGGCCATTCGTCCCGAAGATCCCGATGCCCGTTACAACTTCGCCTTAACCCTTCAACAAGCCGGCTATCCACTCGATGCCGCAGAACAACTCCAGCGCCTTGTAAAAAAACACCCCAACTACCTCAACGCTTACCTTCTCCTAGGCAACCTCTATGCGCAAACCTTAAAGGATCTGCCTAAAGCCGCTGAAGCCTATCGACGTGTCCTGGCCCTGGATCCCAACCACCCCCAAGCTCCTACCATTCGTCGTTGGCTTTCTGTGCAAGAATTAGCCGGCAAAATCCCTCCTCCCAAATAAAACTTGGCATCAATTAAAGAACTGCCCTGAAGTGGAAACTTCAGAAAGACAAAAATTTTGGAAGGTAGGGCACGCTGTCCCCAACGCGCCGAGGGGTCATAGGGAATAGATAGGTAGGGCGCGCTGTCCCCAGCGCGCCGGGGAAAAGGGGATAAATTTCATGCGGCGGTTTGAGGACAAGCTGCCCTACTTTTTTCTTGCCCTTTGGGGGCAGAAATTTGACAGATACCTAAAACTTCATCCTCATAGAAGACATCGTTCAAGGATAGGGAACTGTTTTGGATTGTAACAGATTTTCCTGGCTTTGTGAAGGATAAAGAATAGGATTCTCTCCTGGGCTACTCCCATAACCCCTCAGTTTTGTTAACAAAAGCCTCTTCTTTTACCAGGACCGCTAAGGTTATTTTAAAAAGCGACATTTTTACCCATGCGCCTCTGCTTCTCTTAAGCAAGACATTTTGTCGCAGTAAGCTGTGGGTCAAAATGGCTAGATTGAGAGAGGGAAGCTCAAAAGTCCTTGAACGGCAAAGAGTTGGAGCAGTTCCAGCCCGGCATGCAGCATGCTAAAAAAGAGACGGGATTTTGGCCCGCGAAAGGAAAAGCCCAAGAAAGAAGGAGGATTTGCCTATGACAACCCAAACAACAACCGAACAAAGTCCCAAAACGCAAACAGAATTTCCATGGAACATCGTGCTGCACGATGTGCAGCTGGATCCATATCTAGAGAAAAAGATTAAGCAGGATGTTCAGAAGATCGGACGACGTTTGAAGAATTTCCATCCGGACCTGGTGCATTTGAAAATCGATCTTTGGCGGCATCCGCGTCGTCCCCGGTATCATGTTCGGCTGACCTTGCGTGTTCCTTCCAATATCCTTCATGCAGAGCGATCGAATAAGGATCTGGTTTTAGCGATGAACGAGGCGACGCGGGCGTTGATTGAGGAGCTGGACGCCTTAAAAGCCGAGCTACGGCGGGAGGTTTTCTGGAAACGGAAACATCGTCGAGCGTCCATTCGGGAGCTAAAAGTGCAAGGGTTTACAGCAGAGCCAATGCCGAGCGGGACCGGGCCGCAAACGTTGGGGGCAATGGTCCGGGCCCTCTTCGAGCAGCATTACGAGCAGATTCTGCGGCATGTCCGACGACACCTGCGGCATGACGAGATGATCGGAGCGATTCCCCAGGGAGCGGTTTCGCCGGTGGAGATTGTAGATGAGCTGGCCGTGCAGGTGGAAGAAGAGGCCGAGAAGAAACCGACCAACATGAGCTGGCTGGTCTGGTTCTATCATCTGGCTCATAAGAAACTGGAAGAGATCCGCAAACGATATGCCCAAGAGAAGGCGGAAGAGGTTCCGGCAGAAGAATTGGAGCCTGTGCCGGCCAATGAGGAATGGCTGGAAGAACCAGAGGATAGTTCGACGGCGGAGCCGCGTCCAGCCGAGGAGGAAAAGGAAGCGCATATGCCGGAGCTGGTCGTGGAGCCTTCCGGCAAACCGGATCAGGAGGTCGAGCGGAAAGACATGCTCGAGTTTTTGCAAAAGCACATTCAGAGTTGGTCGAAGTTGGATCGCCAAGTCTTTGAGCTGTACTACGTAGAGGGGTTTGAGCCGGATGAGATCGCGATGATTTTGGGTGTGAAACCGACAACGGTGATGCGCCGGGTGGGCGAGTTGCAGAATCGAATCCGGCAACTTCTGCTCGAAGAAGCGGCAGTGTAGAGAGGACAATCTTTACCCCTGGGCATTCGAAAGGAATTGGAAGGGTAGCGCGCTGTCCTTCAAAGCGCCGAGGGGCCGATGGGGAATAGGTAAGTAGGGCGCGTTGTCCCCAACGCGCCGGGGAAAAGGGGAAAATGAAATTTCATGACGGCGGTTTGAGGACAAACCGCCCTACCTACTCCCTGAGCATTCGAAAGGGAATTGAAAGGTAGGGCGCGCTGTCCCCAGCGCGCCGTAAAGATAAAAACACGAAATTTCCTTGTGGCGGCTTGAGGACAAATCGCCCTACCTGCCCCCTGGGCGTTCGAAGGGGAATTTGAAATGTCCCCAACGCGCCGAAAGAAAACGACTTTGTGACAGCCTAAGAATGGTTACCTTAACTGTCTACCTTTGCTTAATAGCTAAAAGTTGACTGATGTCTTTTCCTAAAAAAGAAGAATGGATTAGGCATGAAGAAGCCAAGGGATGGAAAGAACCGTTCCTTGGTTTTTGTGCTTTTTCTAGTAAGTTAGAGGTATGCAATGGAATCGTTGGATTCAGTCGGTCTTCTCCGCTGGAGTCATTGTGGGGTTAAGTCTGGCCCTGCTCGGCTGCGGGGGTCAGAAGAAAGAGACCCAGCCCCCTCAGACTCCGGCTAAGACGAACCAGACGCAGAGTTCGGAGTCGGGGAATCCGTTGACGGCACCGGTGGATTATGTGGGGGCCGTGGGGCGCGCGGCCCAGGTTTCGAAAAAGGTGATCAGTACGGTGGAGATTCAGAGCGCGATCCGTCAGTTCCAGGCAATGGAAGGACGGAATCCGGCCTCGCTTCAGGAACTGGTGCAGAAGGGGTACTTAGCGCGGTTGCCTTCGGTGCCGCCAGGGTATCGTCTCCAATACGATCCGCGGACCGGCCAGGTGCGGGCCGTGCGGGTGCGGTAAGCTTGCGGGGAAGACGCCAAGAGAGTCTTTTCTGACTGCGGTGACCATCCGCAGCCGACTCCAAGGAGGAATGCTCTATTGAGGGAGTCTCTTCTGTGTCATCCACGTTACGAGTCACGGAGATCTTTCTGAGTCTGCAGGGAGAGGGGACTTACATGGGGGTTCCCTGTGTTTTTGTCCGCCTGACCGGCTGCCCCCTCCGCTGCTCTTACTGTGATACGGTGTATGCGTTTTGGGGTGGGGAGGAGATGTCGTTGGAGGCGGTGTTGGAGAAGGTGGATCGTCTGGCGGCTCGGTTCCGGTCAGGAGGCCGGGAGAGGTTTCCGTTGGTAGAGGTCACAGGTGGGGAACCGTTGATCCAGCCGGCTTGTTTTCCGCTTTTGACCCGACTTTGTGATGCAGGGTATACGGTTCTTCTGGAAACCAGCGGGGCCGTGGATGCGCGCGGGGTGGATCGGCGGGTTCATCGGATCATGGACGTGAAATGCCCTTCCAGTGGGGAATCGCATCGAATGGTTTGGGAGAACCTGGAGGATCTGGATGGGGAGCGAGATGAGCTGAAGTTTGTGATCCAGACGGAGGAGGATTACCAATGGGCCAAGGACTTGGTTTTGAGAAAGCGGCTGATGGATCGTTGTCTGGTCCTCTTTTCTTGGGCGGAACCGCCTAGGGTTGGGATCGAAGAGTTGAAACCGGGGCCACCGCCGGAGCAACGGATCTCTCGGCGTTGGTTGGCGGAGCGGATTTTGACGGATGGACTGCCGGTTCGGTTTCAGATCCAACTGCATCGGATCCTCTGGCCAGATCGGGAACGGGGTGTGTAAGGTCAACGGGAAACGAAAGGGAGTGATATGGAAACGAGTCGGCAGAAGGGATTCTTGGACCGTTTTCCACCGCAGACGGCGCGGGTCTTAGAGTTTCTTCGGCAGTACGAGAGCCGGAACATTCTGTACATCGATCCGGACGGAAGGTGGCCGATTGTCTGGACGCGGGCTCAAGGCTGCACGGTTTGGGATGCGGAAGGGAAAGAATACATCGATTTTACAGCGGCCTTTGGAGTGGCGGCCGCCGGGCATGCCAATCTGCGGGTGGTCCAGGCCGCAATGCGGCAGCTCCGGACGCTGATTCACGCGATGGGGGACGTCCACCCACATCCGTTGAAGGCGGAACTGGTCCGGACGTTGAGTCGTCGGACCTTTGAACGCTGGACCGGGGGACAGGTTCATGGAAAGACCATCCTCTGTAACTCCGGTTTCGAAGCCGTAGAAGCAGCGCTGAAGACGGCTTACCTGGCCACCGGACGGGAACGGGTCGTAGCGTTTGAAGGAGCGTATCACGGTTTAGGGTATGGGGCGTTGAATACAACGCATCGGGAGTTCTTCCGGTCCCCGTTTCGTCGGCAGCTCCGGGAATTTGCCGATTTTGTGCCCTATCCGACACGAAAGAATCAGATGGAGGAGGTCTTGGATCGGCTGGACCACCTTTTCAAAACCGGCCGCTATGGAGCGGCGTTGATCGAGCCGATTCAAGGCCGCGGCGGAACCCGTGTCCCGGCAGAAGGATTCCTTTCCCGGTTAGCCGATCTTTGCCGCCAACGCGGGGTTTTATTGATTCTGGACGAGATCTACACCGGCTTTGGGCGAACGGGCTGGTGGTTTGCCTGTGAGGCGGAAGGAGTGGTGCCGGACTTGATCTGCGTGGGAAAGGCGATGACCGGGGGATTTCCGATGTCGGCCTGCATTGGACCGGCGGAGCTGATGGATGCGGCCTGGCCGGAATCGACCGGCGAGGCAATTCATACAAGCACCTTTCTGGGGCATCCGGTGGGATGTGCCATGGCCTTGGCCCATCAGGAGGAGATCGAACGCCGAGGCCTGGTGGAACGGGCGCGGAAGTTTGGCCCGCGTTGGTTGCGAAGACTGAAAAAGGCGTGTCGAAGCTGGCCCTGGAGCTACGAAGTTCGCGGTCGGGGGATGATGTTAGGGGTGGAGTTTCGTCGAGCAGATGGTTCTCCGGCGACGGCCGAAGTCATCGCCCTGGCCAAACAGTTGTTGCAGGATGGATTGATCGTGCTTCCCGAAGGAGAGGCGAATCATGTGTTGGGTTTGACACCGCCGTTGATCCTGACGGATCGGCAGTTCCAACGGCTCTGCCTGGCGCTGTCGGAACGGCTGCCGCAGATCGCCGAAACCTTCCAAACCAGCCGTCGATGAAACTCAGCGAGCTTCGTCAACTCCTGCGGACTCATGGGATTCGGCCTTCCCGTGCCTTAGGGCAGAATTTTCTGCATGACGCCAACCTGGTACGAAAGATCTTAGAGACTGCAGAGGTTCGATTCGGGGACCGAATCCTGGAGATCGGTCCGGGGCTAGGTGCTTTAACGCGGCCAATGTTGGACCGAGGGGCTCAGGTCCGGGCCATTGAAAAGGATCGACGGCTTGCCGAGATCCTCCAGACCAAGCTTCAAGGCCGTCCCGGTTGGGAATTGGTGGTGGAAGATGCCGTCCGCTACCTCCGCAGTCATCGGCAGGAAGATTGGTCCGGATGGAAATGCGTTTCCAATCTACCCTATTCGGCCGGCTCTTCGATGCTGGTGGAATTAGCCTTTCTTTCGCGTCCACCGTGGACCTTGACCGTTACGGTTCAGAAAGAGGTGGCGGCCCGCTTGATGGCCCCGCCGGGGACCCCCGATTACGGGTTATTAACCGTCCTTGTCCAAATCCGCTACGAGCCTCAGGCCCATTTCCCTGTTCCCCGGACCTGTTTCTATCCGGTTCCGGAAGTCGAATCGACTTGTTTGCATCTGGTGCGCCGTCCGGAGCCGCTTTTGCCGGCCCCCGAACTTCCTGCGTTTGCGCGGTTTGTGAAAGCCTGCTTCTCCGAGCGACGCAAACAGCTGGGAACTCTCCTGCGGCGACGATTCCCCAGGGTCCCCTGGCCGGACCTTCTAGAAAAGCTGGAGATTCCATCTCAGATTCGAGCCGAGGCCCTTCCAATTTCCGCCTTCGTCCGGCTTTATTCTGCCATTGCTTCCCAAGGCGGACTCCGTCACGATCCTTCCCAATAAAAATATGGAAACACGCGAATGGTTTGATGTGGTGGATGAAGAGGACCGGGTCGTCGGCCGCGAACTCCGGTCGGTCGTACACGGTCAAGGCCTTCGCCATCGGGCGGTGCATATCTTGGTCCGCGATCCGAACGGCCGCATTCTGCTCCAAAAACGTTCGACCACCAAAGATATGAATCCCCGTAAGTGGGACTCCTCAGCTTCCGGACATCTGGTGGCCGGAGAGACATATGATCAAGCAGCGGTTCGGGAATTGAAAGAGGAACTGGGGATCGCCCTGGAATCCCTTCCAGCCCCGTGTTTCAAACTCCCTGCCTCGGAGCAGACCGAGCAAGAGTTTATCCAAGTTTACTGCCTGAGCTGGTCCGGTGAGGTCCATCCCAATCAAGAAGAAATTGAGCGGGTCGACTGGTTCTTTCCAGAGGAGATTGACCGTTGGATTGCGGAACGACCTAAGGACTTTGTGCCGGCATTTCTCCTGATCTGGCAGAAATACCGAAGCAGAACCTCCCAGCAGACCCAGGACAAAGACAACGCAGTGTAGGACCATGCAAGCCGAACCGAAAAAGACCGTACGGCCTACGGTAGATCCTGCCCCATCCATGATCGAGTGGGTGGCTCGGGAGACAAAGATCCGCCCCTCGGTCGCAGTCGTTTTGGGAAGCGGGCTGAGTGGACTGTCCATCGTGGAGGAAGAACTTCAGCGATGGCGCTACGAAACCCTTCCCCAATTCCCTCAACCTTCGGTCCCAGGACATGCCGGGGAATTGGTTCTGGGACGCGTTGGCCCGATCCATGTAGCGGTCTTCCATGGCCGATTCCACTGGTATGAAGGCTATGAAATACCGGAAGTGACGGTGCCGATTCGGTTGATAGTTACCTTAAGCCATGGTGCCTATTAGTTTGGCCGCCGAGTGGGGCGTCCAGGTAGTCTTGCTGACTTGCGCAGTGGGAGGAATCACAGAGGGTCTGGCCCCAGGGGATTTCGTCATCATCAAAGATCACCTGAACCTGATGGGCCAAAATCCGCTCCGGGGAGTTTTGTGTCACGGAGCTGTTCCGTTTCTCGATCTCAGCGAAGTTTACGATGCAGAGTTGCGGCGGCTCCTGGAAGAAAGCGGGGACCGGATAGGGTGTCGATTAAGGGAAGGAATCTACGCGGCCGTTAGTGGCCCTACATACGAGACGGCCGCGGAGGTTCAAGCCCTGCATCGGTTAGGGGCCGATGTGGTAGGAATGAGTCTGGTGCCGGAGGCGGTGGTAGCCCGTGCGCTGGGGTTGCGAGTCGCAGGGTTGGCATGCGTTACCAATCGGGCATGCGGATTCGGAGCAGACCCCTTAGATCATGAAGAGGTGTTGGCGG
>CAZBKV010000103.1:0-7886 GCA_964492575.1 uncultured Verrucomicrobiota bacterium
GGGTCCGGGCCTAAGTAAGATAAATCTCCAGTATTCGATCGGTAAAGATTTCCATTGCTATCTAGAGGGAACTGCCGATCGACAAAGTTTCGATCCAATACCTCTACCTCGGCGTATACGCCTCCGTTGGCCGGATCGACGCCGTTTTCGCGAAGCCGGACCGGTCGGGCCATTCCACAAGGTAGCCCGACCAGACGCGCAACCGCAGCTCCCAAGATTTGGGATTCTGGTCGGAGGGCATTCAGGTTGATCGCTTCCCGGCCGTGCCACGGATGATCATTGGGAAACTCGATCCGACGACTTTTGATGGCGTAATCGCGACTGGTCGTTCCGCGGATTCGGAAGGAACAGAGATAGCGAATCTCCACCCGATCCGCTTCCTGGCTGATGAAGGTGGCATTAAACTCCGCATCACTACTCTTGTACCAACGTTGTTGGTCATTTTGGTGAACCTCCGCCATTTCGGCTGCGGTGAGGATCACCCGAAAGAGAGGTTCCCGGCCTTGGTAGGGTGTGTCGTCGACTTGGTAAAGACAATTGGCCAACTGGGCATGGTCTGGCTCGACCGGAGCCGGCCAGGTGCGGGAAGCACCTTCCCAATCCTTCGCCTCGATGTAAAACTCGACGATCGTTTTGTCCGGTTGGGGTGGAAGAATGGCCCCAAAAACGTCGTCCCCAGCTTGGCCGTCCCCGTGTTGCCCATCGTCGAACATCGGAACGGCATGAAATTCCGGTTCCCCATCCACACGCCACCAGAGGGTGACTTGCCGGCCTTCGGGAGTTTCGTCGGTGACCCTGGCGGTAATTGTCACAGGCTGATCCGAATGCGGCACAGCCGGCCGATGCTGAACTTCTTCAATAAAAGGAGCCACGTTCATCGCCGCCACCGAGTTGGGTCGACCAGGAGTTCCGCCCGGAACCAAACTGGGCGCCCAGTTTTGCCCGATGTTGTTGGAGCGATGGATCTCGATGAGTTCGAGGGAGGAACCCTCACCGTCGTGTTTGGCATACCAGATCCAACCTCGATGGCCTCGGTGTAAAGGACCGCGTTGGCGAACCGCCCAGTCGCCTTGCGTGGCATATCGAACCCGGTCCACCACATGCCCTTCGGCGTCCCGGAGAGTGATTGTTTCCCCTCGATCACTGAGCTGACCGGTCCAACCGCCGACTACATGGATGATCTCTGGATGAAGTTCAGCAAACCGATTCGTATCGGCTGCCACAACCAGATATTCCCCCGGTGCTAAGACCACGCTGGGAAAGGTAAATTGAACCCCGGCCGTGAATTGCCATCCTTTGAGGTTATAAGCCATGTCACCGCGGTTATAGAGCTCGATGAATTCCTCCCGCGGGTCATTGGAGGCCGGATGGTACATGATTTCGGTGATGAGGATGTCATGAGCCCATCCCATCCCGGCAAAGAGAAAAACGACTCCGAGAGGAAAGATCCAACGCAGCAGACCGGTATAAGGATGTTTCAACCGGCCGGACGAGCCCTGTCTTTTTATTCGAGAGGTCGAAAGAAGAGAGACTGAGGTTTGGGACCGAATGGTCCTCTGACCGATGGACTGATTGGATTGATACGCTTGCTGCATAGTTCGTTTGAATTGTAGATAGGGTTGTCTTTTAGGGGTAGCTTAGAAAAGTTGGGTTTATTCCATGTACCGGAATCGGAAGAAACGAGCTCGTTCTGTCTCGATGGGATAAACCCATTGGGCAAGACCGTGACGATCGGTTTTGAGGGTTTGAATCGGTTTCCAGTGTTGGAGGTCCGTAGAGGTTTCGATCTGGATTTCGGAGGCAGGATTCGCTTCGAGTTGGACTGAGAACAGGCGGTTCTGGAGAGCCAGGCTCCGAATCTGAATCGGAGTCGGAAGCCGTTCCCCGTGGATGAGGATATCGTCCAGCCGAAGGAAAGCCCGCGGCCCATCAAACCCAGGAGGTCGAAAATAATATCTCCAGCGGAGTTGAACCAGGGGTTGGTTTGCCGTCTCCGGCGGGAGAGCCACCGGGCCGAACACTTTTTCATCCCCGGCGGCAACACTGCTTTGGTACTCTACCGGCAGGCCGTCCGGCCCAATCACGTCTTGGAACGGTTCTTGATCTCCAATGCGGTATTGAAGCCGGATCGCATAAGGTCGTTGGTTGGGTAGGACGGTGCCCCCGGTCCATTGGACCGTAATGTTCGTCACACAGGTCGTATCGAGAGAAAGCCGGACTTCCCCTACATACCCGGCGTTAGGGGTTCCCTGGGTATGCCTTGTGTTGATGAAGCCGATGCCCAGCTCATCCAGACCAACGAATCGACTGCGGGAATCCAGGTCATACGGTCCGGTCCAAAGCGAATCCATTTCGATCTCCAGAGTCGGATCCGGGACCTGGCATTGCAGGAATTGCATTCCCGGAGGATAGGTGCCGGGAGGAGTCTTCGCATCGAATCGGTCCAGGACATAATCGCCATACCGAAGCGGATAGGGAACCGGGGAGAGTTGTTGGGGATCATATTCGGGATCCGACTCGAAGCGGGCCACCAGATGGACCTCGCCTTCGGGACGGAGCGTGACCCGAGCCGGCCAATCCGGATGCCCTTCCCAACCGGCAAACCGTGCCCCCGGATAAGCAACCGCTTCGACGGTCATCGGCACGGTCGCAAGCCAGGTTCGTTGCCAGGGCAGGTCCGAATTGTTCAGCCAGGTTCGGCAAAATCGAATGCGGCCCAGCCGCGGGTTCCGTGCTTCCAGGCGGACCTCGATGGTGCCGGGAAGTTGGAAATGTTCGATCAAATGTTGCCGCACAAAGGCCGGTCGTTGTTGGACGAATTGTCGAATTTGATCGACATATCCCAACCACGTCTCCAGGTCCGGAAGAGCCGGCCAATCTTTGGTCCCATAGTCTCGCCAGCGTTCAATCTGGCGGGGCATTTCCGGTTTCAAAAGTTGAACCCAGCGGTCTAAATGGGCAAGGACATTGCTCGGATAAAACCGGGTAGCAAGGAGCTCGCAGATCTGCATCAAGAACGCATCCCGGCCTACCGGATTTTCTAAGATCCGACGGAAGAGCAGGGAGGTTCGGCCCCGGAATCGTCCGGACGGTTTGGACTGAAGGATGGTCTGAAGCGTGTCCCGGGCCGGACCCGGATCTTTCATGGAAAACGTGCTGTCCAGATCCGTCAACAACCATCGCCATCGTCCGGTTTCCGTCCGGGGGCGCCAGCAACGAATGTTATGATCCGGCCAATCACGGTTGTCGCAGATGATTTCTACAGCAACCCAATCGAGGAAATTTTCTAACACGATCTGATTGGTCAGTGCGGCAAAGTTGTCAGGATCTTCCATCGAATGCTTATCCAAAAATCGGCAGAAGCTTTCCCAAGCGTGGATATTCCCTTCGGCGACAATAATGTCGTCTTTGATGATGTCTACACCAGGAGCGGCCAGGTAGGGATGATGGGTTCGTAGGTAATCTTTGTCGAAGCGTTCCCGCAGATTCAGAATGCCCCAGTACTGATCGTTGAGAAAGAGATGGACCGGTCGGAAGGCTTGGATATCCAGACTACTCCCCTGCATCAGCGATTGGAGGAAGCCGTCTCGGAACCGGGCGTATTTCCAGTCATTGCCGCTGTTGCGAAGCACAAGCGAGTCATAACCACAGAGCGGAAGTTCCGGGAAGGCGTTCCAAAGGATCCAGGCCGCCCCGTAGCGTTTTCGGGCTCGAAGAGAGAGCGATTTTTGCGGGATCGCACGAGACCAACCGCCTTGCATCTGCACCCCGATCCCGATGTTGACCGCTTCGGTCCCGTTTGTTTCTACAACGAGGAGTTGGGCCTTCCGTTCCCAATCCCGCCAGAAATTCGCCCTGTAATAAGGCACATTCGGATTGGCATTGGTGCCGAATACGTACATCCCGGAAACGGCATTGAAGAGGAGCTCCGGATCCATAGCCAGGCAGACCACCGGTAGCGAGGTGGAAAAATCGACGGAATAAAAACGGTAGACCGGTGGACTGGGAGCCATTCCTGGAGCCACGGCCACCGCTTGGAGTACGGTCGGTTGTTTCAAGGAAATCGGCTCTGTATAAAGCCGTTCCAGACCGGGATGAGCGGTCAATTTCCCGCTCCGATCCCACCAAACCTCTCCGCCGTACGCGTAAAACCGCATTCCGGTGATCGGTCGGTCTGGCCCAAGTCCTACCGCCTCGGCCGGGACCACAAGCCGCACCCATTGGCCTACCGGAGGAAGCGGTCCCATGAAGACATGACCGGGAGTTCCGGGACGGCCGCGATGGATCAGGTCTTCCCCCCAATAAGCCCGATGCTCGTTAGAACCGTCGTACCACTCCAGCATGATCTCTCGAGGCGGTCGATCCGGATGCAACCGTACATAGGTAAACAGCTGGTCATCTTCCATCACGCGGAGGGGATACTGAGCGCCGTAGAGGTAATGGAATCGTGTGCCTTGATCGGGTGGGGATTTATGGGCCAGGCCGAGCCAGTTGCTTCCACTCCGAACCCACAGCCAGCTATGCCCGTCGTCCTGCACGGCCTGGGCACCGTACGGCAAGGCATCATCAAACCAGACAATCTCCACCGGATGTTCCAGGGGCGGGCCGGCGGGCCGGCCGTCCAAAGTGTAGTAAATTTTGGCGTCCGGGATCGGGGGAAACATCCGAACCTCTATCGAGCCGGTGTAAGCACCGCCTTCCGGCAGCACGGTCGGTGGAGGAGTGACCCCGGCAAACCCGATTCCATTGGCCGCTCCGGGAGTCGGATGAAGGAAGACTGCCCATTTTTCTGTCGAACTTCCCGTATCCGCGGCGTCTCCTTCTTTTGCCGGTTCGTTTCGGCCCCAAGCATATCCCGGCGGCAAAGCTGGGTACGTCGTGGCATCTACCAGTTGGCCTTGAGCATTGCAAAGGGTGATCCGGCCACCCCGCGGGGATAACTCGAAATTGGTATGAAGTACATACAAAGGGAGCCCCCACCGTCTGGCTAAATACTCCCGTACAGCGGTCATCTCTTCTTCGGATAGCGCTCGATCAAAACAGAGTACCTCCGCGATCCCGCCACACCAGGCATAACCGGGTACCAGACTTGTCGTGGATAGGGTATCGGCCTGGACCGGATCGGTGGCCCGACACTCCACAATCGCCCAACTGTGAGGAGCTCGAGTCGCAACCGGATCGATTCTTTCTCCGTTAATCCGCCATACTCCGCGGCGGAGCGCTCCGTTGCTGCTCGTAGGCGATAAGATCTCTCCGTCGTTTCCCCGTCGGAAGTCCGAGAAGACCGTATCGCCAAGGAACGGTCCATCTTTGGCCCATGGGACCGGATCCTCCCGTAACACCCAAAACACGGTCTGGATCTGTGTCATCCGTGGGAAAACCAGAAATTCGTCATCCCCGTCAAAGACCACAACCGGTTGACCCAGAAACGGATCCACGACCCGACGGGGCCTTGCCCAGGGTACTTTTTGACTGGCATCCCGGTGAAGGGGTTGACTGCCGGAAAGTCCCCATTTCTCCCGCAGATACGCCTCCAACCCTTGACGCTCCTCTTCGGAAAGGATCCGGTCAAAGACCAACACCTCGGCGACTTCTCCCTGCCAAAATCGGTCCGCCCAAAGCCGGTCTCCGCCCAGAAGATTGATCTTGGCGTTTTTAAACAATTCGGTGGTCACCAAACACCAGTCAGCGGGAAGAGGCGTGGTCTTGGGATCTACACGAACCCCGTTGATCCAGGCCCTTCCGGAACCTCCCAGATTGCTCCATTCCGGTCCATAGAGTTTTCCACCCACACCTCGAAGGAGAGGAGATCGGTCGCGATGCCCCAGCAAGGTTCGTCGGTAGATGGCCGCTTCCGGATCTTCTCGCGCCACCCACAGAATGGTCCGGGCATCGGGAATCTCCGGAAACTGCAACACATTCTCCGTTCCATCAAAATGGACCACATACTGATTGCCGGATTCATCCCGAACCAACGTCGGTGGTTGCCGGCCGGAGATCGACGTCGCATCATGCCCTTGGCCCGATTTATCTTCCCAGGTCAATACTTGAGAATGCTGGGTATTAAGGGTCTTTGTATCCGAAGCATCCAGCCAGAGGACCAATCCCTCCACCTGATCCGGGCGAAGAGGATTTTCCGAAGGAGTCGAGAGGACTTGCCCGCTACGGTCCTTCCAAACCGCAACCCGATTTCCATTTTCTAACACAAACGAAGAATCGTCCTGGGCATCCAGCCACCAAAGCAGACCGGGAATCGTCCGGGGATCAAAGTCCGAAGGCTGCGGCCGGTTCGGAGCAATACGACGGTCTTTACCGGAAGCAAAGACGATCAACCGCTCCCCCGGCCGGAGGAGAACCGACGGAAATTTCCATTGATCGGGATTTTGGGGATCTACGCTCAGGCTCCAGTCTTTCAGATCCACCGTTTCCGTGCCTCGATTCACCAGCTCGATCCAACCCGAATATTCCCCCTCCTCGTCCGCCAATCGGGAAAAGTCTTGAGGAACCACCTCATTCAACTGGACCTGGCCCAGGAGAGAAAAAGAGAGGGAAAACAGGCAGAGGATCAAAGCACGCCGTCGAATTGGATTGGTTCGGTTGGTTTTCATGAAGCCTCGTATATGACCTGAAGACCATCTTGAGATCTTTATTTCCTTCAGGCAAGGGGAAATAAAAGAGGCGAAAATCCTTTAATCCTTTATTTCCAAGCAATTCAGCCTTCGGGCCGTTTCCTGAAACCCATCCCAAAAATCGGCCGGAGAGAGAAATGCGATGACGGGATGGCGGAACAATCCACCATCTTACGATCGTAGCCGCCTCGGGAGCGGATTTCTCGGCAAATTCGACCGCCCGCCGCATCACTCCGCTCAGTAAAGCATGGAAGAAAATGAGAAAAGGAACTCTCTCCCGTGTCTTTCCCGATTTTCGTCCAAATTCTATTCCTCTTTTCGCAAACGGAAGAAGAGGGGCTTATCCGACGGTAGGATCTGGTAAGAGTGGTTGGTGGTAGGAACAGGTTTCCAGGAACCGGAAGAAAGATCGTCGGTCTGTTCCAGGATCCAGCCTTTCCAGGCCTTGGACCAGTGGAGGACGATATGGCCTTGCTTTTGTTGGACCCGAAGCAAGGGACGAGGCGGTTCTCCGACTTGGATCGGCGCCTCCGGATCCGGATGAATCACCCATTCCAGAATCTTGGGAGGCAAGATGATGATTGGATCGCCGATGTGATGCTCGACAAATTGGTATTGCATATGGATCTATCCCAAATGCCACCCGTCAGATTCTCGAATTCGGAATCCGGCGCCCGAGTCGATCTTCACCAGGCCATCTCCCGACATGTCCAACCCGGCAGCTTGATTTACACCGACTCGTTCCGAAGTTACTGGGGCCTGGGACAAAAGCGGTAGATCCATCGGATCCTCCATAAAGCAGAAGAGGGGTTTCGCAAAGGACCGATCTGTTTGAATGGAGTGGAAGGGGCTTGGGGATGGCTTAAAGTGCATCTACGCCGGTCCGAGGCATTCCCCACCCATTCCTACCTCCCCCTCTACCTCGCCGAAGCCCGGTTCCGTTATAACACCCCTTCCTCTTGCCTCTTCGCTTTCTTCCTCCAAACCCTTGCTCGTTTCTCTTCCCCTTGCCACTCCCCTCTCCAAACCAACTCCTTTTCTTTTTGCTCTAATCGCTAATTTTATTAAAAGGGCGGACAATTGAGAGATGTCGAAAAGTATTGAATTCACAATCTACTTCTTCCGCCACAAGCATAAGAGATTTAGTATACTGATGGACAAGAATGAGGGTTTCCACACCTTGCACATCACTCATTTAAAAACCTGTTAAGGAAGGCCCTTATAAGCAATGCTTTTCGTTTTTGCTCATATTTATCG
>CAZBKV010000104.1:0-7830 GCA_964492575.1 uncultured Verrucomicrobiota bacterium
GAGTAACCTGGCTCAAAGTATTGGACGAGTGACCGTGGATCGAGGTTCTCTCCCTGCTTGGAACCGCCGCAAGGATCTACAAATGCCCGACAAGCCATGGCGAGTAACTCATCCGATCCATTCCCCACGATGATGTGCTCTGGACGACATCCGTATAGCTGAGCCAATTTTTCCCGCAAACGGTCGGCTGTCGGATTCGGATAGAGTCGCAACCGGCCATCCACCGCGGCCCGTACCGTTTCCAAGACATGGGGAGAAGGTGGATAAGGATTTTCGTTTGTATTCAGTTTTAGAATCGAAGGATCTTGGGGTTGTTCTCCAGGGGTGTAGGGACGAAGGGCCTGAACATTGGGTCGAATCCAGATTTGTCGATCCATCGTGGACGCCTCCTTTCTCCTGTCTTCGTTGAAAAGTGATCTTAGGTTAATCTTCGTTTGAAGAAGGAATCTTTTTCCTCAACCGGATTTGCGCCGATCGCGCATGAGCATCTAATCCTTCTAACTCTGCCAGAATAGTAAGAGCGGGCAAGGATTGGCGGAGAGCCGATTGGGAATATTCGACGAGGCTTGTGGAGCGTTGGAATTGATCTGCCGTAAGGCCTGAGAAGGATCGGCCGGCTCCACCGGTGGGCAAGGTGTGGCTTGGCCCGGCGATGTAATCTCCTAACGCGGTCGGACTCCAAGGCCCAATGAAAACGGCTCCGGCCGTTTTGAGTTGGCGCACAATTTCAGCCGGTCGCTTCACCATCACCTCACAATGCTCCGGCGCAATCCGATTCGCCAGTTTGACGGCTTCCTCCCAATCCGCAGTCTGAATACACCAGCCGTTGCGTTGAAGAACCTGTTTTACAAAATCTTGTCGGGAAAGTTCCGGCAACTGACGGTCCACTTCTTGCTGCACCGCTTCAATCAACCGAGCCGATGGGGTTACGAGCCAAACCCGTTCGTATCCGGATCCATGCTCTGCTTGTGCAAGAAGGTCGGCCGCAATGAAGTTCGCCGGAGCCGTCTCGTCCGCTAAGATCAACAGCTCACTAGGACCGGGCAACAAATCCACTGCCACATACCCGAACAACAACCGCTTGGCACAGACTACGTAGGCATTGCCTGGACCGAAAAGTTTCTGAACGGGTCGAATCGTCTCGGTCCCCAAGGCCATGGCGGCGATCGCCTGAGCCCCTCCAATTCGGTAGATCTCCGTGACCCCGGCACGTTGAGCAGCGTAAAGGAGGGCCGGATGAACAGTTCCATCCCGACGGCAAGGGGTACATAACACAATTTCCCGGCAACCGGCTACTTTCCCTAACAAAGCGGTCATCAATACGGTGGAGACCAACGGCGCCGTACCTCCCGGCACATAAACGCCGACTCGCTCATAAGGATCAAACTTCTCGCCGATTCGAGCTCCTTGGGCGTTTCGAATCGTCCAACTTTTTCGAAGGGTTTGCTTGGCGTAGAGAATGATGTTCTTTTCTGCTGTTCGGAGGGCGGTCCGAACGGCGGGGGGTACCTGTTTCTGAGCTTCTTGAACCTCTTTTTCCGAAACCGCAAGGCCCACGGTTTCAAGATCCACCTTATCGAATTTCCGGGCAAAACGATACAGAGCTTGATCCCCCTCTTTTTGTACTGCTTGAAGGATTCGTCGTACGGCAGCTTCGATCTTAGGATCGAAAAGCGAAGAGGAAGCTTCGATCGCTTCCCGGAGGCGATCTTGATAATTTGCGTCGGTGTACCGGATCACGTTCATAATCCTTGATGTTGACGGAACAGAAGACCGAAGTCAAAACGCAGCAAGGTTCAAGAAGGGCAAGGAAAGCCTCTGATCGTTAAAACCACGTAGGGAAATGTTGCTGCTCAAGAGAAAGAGGGTCTACGATTAAAAACGAGGCGAGGGAAATGCATAGCAGCTGAAGGAAAACCATAGCGAAAGGGAATGATGGATTGGGCGATCCATCCGGTAGCGAAGTTTTGCATGCGATGTGGTCGAGCGTTTACGGATCAGGAAAAGATCCGTACGGTATTGTTACGTCATTCTCAAGAAGGGTATCTGCGGCGAGATCTTTGTGAATCCTGTTGGCAGGAAGAATGGGGACGGCTTTCTGAGAAGCCCCCGGAGTTTGTCTCTCAATGGCAGACCTTTTTCCGAAAGCCGGCGAAACCGACCGAGCCGGTCCAACGTCAAACAGCTGAGGGACTTCTGCGGCGGTTGTTGTTGGACGGTTCGGAAGAATGGGCACCGGTATGCTTTGTGTTAGCGGTCATGCTGGAACGAAAACGAATTCTGCGCATGAAAGCGCGTAGTGAACAAAACGGCAAACGATGGCTTCATTATGAGCATAGCAAGACCGGCGAGACATTGACCGTTCCTGATCCAGGGTTACAGTTAGATCAAATGGAGCCCATTGCAGCAAAGATTGCTGCTTTACTTGAGCAGGGTCTTCCGGACGGAAAATCGAGAGAAGCGGGGACAACTCAATCTCAGACAGCTCCCCAACAGGATTCTTCCTCCTCATCTCCAAAAATGGAGGTTCAGAGCTTTGCATAGAAAGACGGAAGAACCGGATTGGCAAGGACGAGCGAATGAGTCAACAAAACGAAAACCAGACAACCTCAGATTTACAAAATCTTCTGTCTGAAGATCTGTTACGTCAGTTGGAGGAACGGATTCGCGTACGGTTCCGAAACCGTTCTCTCTTAATTCAAGCCTTGACTCATCCTTCGATTCGGCAGGAAGGAATCGAGCTTCCGGATAACGAACGATTGGAATTTTTGGGTGATTCCGTTCTTCAACTGGTTTTGACGGAGGAACTCTTTCGCCGTCACCCCGATAAAAACGAAGGGCTTCTTACCAAAGTCCGAGCTCATTTAGTGAACAAACAATCCCTGGCGTTCCGAGCCCGTCGTCTACAGCTTGGTCAATGCCTGCTTTTAGGTCGTGGGGAGGAACAATCAGGAGGCCGGGATCGACCTTCCACCCTTGCCGACGCAATGGAAGCCCTGGTTGGGGCGATCTATTTAGACCAAGGGCTGGAAGCGGTTCGACGCTTTGTCCTTCCCCTTTTTGAAGAAGAACTGGAGACCGCGGAGGTCGACGAAGCCATCGACAACCCCAAAGGGGCCCTACAAGAATTTCTTCAAGCGATCTCCAACGAATCTCCCAAGTACCAACTCCTCTCTGTGACCGGTCCGAACCATGCCCGACAATTTGAATGCGCCGTATATCATGCCGGCCAGGAATTAGCCCGTGGCGTTGGAACTAGCAAAAAAGCCGCAGAAGCCGCCGCCGCCCTCAAAGCCCTCCGCCGCCTTCGAGCCGAAGCCCAACAAAAGAAGATCGAATCCGTCGAATCCCAAAAAAAGGAGAGCCCTCCTAACGGATCCACTGACACTTCTCCTTCATCCCAAGACCAACCGTCATAGGAGCTTTACCTATGGGAATTCCTTCTCACCAATTCCACCAACTTACCCAACGACTTCGAGGGCAGAGCCCCCGTCAACAGCAAGAATTCGACTCGCCCCACTCTGGTTCCCGCTTTGCTTCGGTCCGCATCGTCCTAGGCATCGATCCATCCCTTCGAGCGACCGGATTTGGGATTATTGAACGGAAAGATCGGCAGCAGGTAAGTGCCCTCACCTACGGGGTCGTCCGCTGTCCCGCAGATTGGGAACGAACCCGATGCCTAGCCACGATTGCTCAGGAAATCCGGAACCTTGTCCAACAATTCTCCCCGGACGCCTGTGTGGTGGAAGGTCTCTTTTACGCCCAGAACCATCGCACGGCTCTGATCCTGGGCGAAGCCCGCGGAGCCAGCTTAGCCGTAATTGCCGAAAAGAGAATCCCTATCTACCAACTCGCTCCACGTCGGGTAAAACAAGCCATCGTCGGCTATGGAGGCGCCACCAAAGAAGCCGTAGCTCGAATGGTACAACGCCTTCTAGAATTACCCGAACCGCCGGCCAACGATGCCTCCGACGCCTTAGCTCTTGCGCTGGCTTTTCTCCAAGAAATCCAAGGAATCGGCCCGCATTTCCCTGAACAGATTTGAATTGCTTTCCCCATCAAAAGAAAGCGGGGGTCAGGACCGATTCATTCCCAAAACCTCCCCCAAAGTCCCCACCTCTCTCTACGCTCATACGAACGGAGCGGCAAGGCATCCGTTCCCCGCAGAGTATTTGAAAAGTTTTGATAGCTTCCAACGAAGAGCGGTGGTGTTAGGACCTACTTGACGAGCACCAGAAAAATAAACCGACCGATTACAAGGACCGGTCGTTCTTGCTTTTCTCCCTCTTTGAAACCCCTACGGCTGGACTTCCATCAATCGGAAGAACGCAGCCCGCACACCGAATCGGCTAAAGTCCATCTTCCCATACCCGTTCTCATTCAGTGTGACTTCACCCCATGGAATCCATACGGTCTGGTGTCCGACTTCGAAAGCCATCTGGATCTGATATCGTGTGTTCGGTTTTCCAAAGACCTCTAGCTTCGTCCCTTGATCTTGCAGAACCGGATTGATTACCACCCCTTCGCCATGAATCACGATATAGCCTCCACGGGCTCGGACATTGGTGAGGATCCGGCCCTGGACCGTATGGGCGGCAATGTCGCTCACGCGGATAGGAACCCAGGCCGATTGGGGATTGGTATCTGTAGAGAGCTGAATTTGCGCCAAATCCAGATCGCCGGTAACCGGTGCCGATTCAGGGGCTGCAATCGATACGGACCAAACGCCACCGTTGGGCACGACCGTTACGGTGCCTCCAGGAACCAGAACCACGGCATTGATGTCGGTAATTCGGTCTTTGCCGGGTTCGAGGTTGAAGTCGAGGGAACGAATGTCCGTGGGAAGTTGGACATGCAGAGGAAGCTGGGCCACCTCGCCTGGGCTAACGACGGTATGGCCGAGCCAGAGACGGAAGTCGGCCAGTACATCCTCGACCGCGATTTGGAAGGTGATCTGGGCGCTCTGTGGCGGCGTGCCATCGTCGGTCGCAATGACGGTGATCCGATACGTGCGACCGCCCTGCACCTCACTTGGACGCCAGCTCATGACGCCGGTGTCTGGATCGATTGTCATTCCTTCGGGTGCATCCGGCCCAAGCCGGAAGGTGATCTTCTGAGCCGGGACATCCACGTCGTGAACCACGTTCGTCCATTTCCACAGCTCCCCTTCCCGGATTTGCTGATCGGGGACCGGCTCCAGCACAGGGGCTTGGTTCAGATCCTGGACGATGACTTTGAACCGCACGACCGTGCCCATGTTTGGTAAGCCGCTGTCCATAACGGTCACCTCGATGAGATTAGTCGTGCCGGCCAGTCCTTCACCGGTCACCCAACGAAGCAGGCCGGTATCTGGATTGATGGTCATTCCGGCCGGGGCATCGCCCCGAAGTTGGTAGCGCAGGGTATCTCCGTCCGGATCGATGGCATGGACTTGAATCTCTAAGATATCGCCTTCGGTGATGACTTGGTCGGGGATGGGATCCACTACCGGTGGCCGGTTGGTCTTGGTCACGGTGGTGATGGCATCCGGCGTGGAAGGAGGATCTTCCCGATTTCCGGCCCGATCGATGGCCACGCTGTAGAAGGCATAGGTATGGCCGATGTTGCCGAAGTACGTTCCGCTTGTGTCGGTTGTGTTCCATAGCCATCGCTCAAATGGACCGTTGTCGACGGAGACGTAGATGTCGTACCCACTGATTCCGGTTCCACCTTTGTTGTCTTGACCGGACCAGCGGACCGGAATGATCGGGTAGCTCTCTTCCGGCAACGGCTCTACGGCACTGGTTGGCGGATCCAGATCCAACTCAGGTGGTTTCTCATAATAGAGGGTGTAGGAACCAGTGCTCTGGTAGTCTACTAGATGCAGGATCCATTCCCGTCGAGGACGCTGACCAAGTCCGACAAAGGTTCGATCGGTCACCCACACGTTGGTGTTGACCGGGATTTCGACGCCGTCGGACCGGACCACACGTTGGAGTCGGAATCGACCCTGTGCCGGATCCGGGATTCGGAGATAGGTCCACCCGCTTCCCATCGTAGCCGTCAGTTGGACCGTCAGATCAGAGGCGGTAGGTGGCCCGTCGATCTGAGCTTCTTGGACCAGCTCGACGTCATTGGTGGTCCCATCGCTCATGTAGATCGTATCGCCGAGGTCCAGCGGGTCGGGGTTCTCATTCACGAAGAAGTCCGGGAGTCCATCATCGAACGGCCCTCCGGCATAGATCATGTGGATCAACTCGTGAATGCTGAGATCCTCAATGAGAGAGAGTCGTGGGTTCCCCAAGCTGTCGACATGCTCAAACGTAGCCTCGTAATCTGTGAAAAGCCCTTGGAGAGTCGAGGTCATTAACCAGCGGCCGATCACGATCTGACCCGGTTGAATATCTCCAAAGTTGACCGTCAAAGAGGGAGTCAGATTCTTTCCGGCAACTTCCGTAGCAATGATCTTAAAATCGATCAGCAAGCCTTTTTCATTTTCGACGATCTTCGGTTGGGCCGAGGTGATTCGGAAGTTCCGGGCGATCCCGTGACCTTTATTTTCGATCATGACGGCCAACGTGAAGGGGATGCTCGGCTCCACTTGCGGGGTAAACGGATCGTCGGCATAGACATCTCGTTGGTGGAAGTATTTGACGTAGAGCCGTGGCATCGGAAGCACGGTAATGCTGACCGGTTCCAAAGGCACATGTACCGCCACGCCGTCTAACGTGTAATGAAACTCGCCGGTGACGTAGTATTCCGTCGGCTCTACAGGAGCAGCATCCGGAGCAGGCACAATCAACCACTGAATCCGTGCCGTCGTCCCGGTAGGCACCCGACCGGTTCCGTCGATGGCATTAATCCCGCTAAGCTCAGGATCTTTAATTCCGAACAAATCGCCGACATCCGCCCCGGAGGCATCCACCACACGGATGGAAACCTCGATGTTTTCTAAGTTGGAAGCATCTTGATTTTCGATCTCCAACGTGGCCTGGAAGGCGTCGCGGGTCAGCACAGCCTCCTGCTCGAGTTTGAGACGGACCCGAGCACAAACGCCGGCTTCATCCTGATATTGTTCCCGTATGGTCTCTACGACGGCATTGATCGGATCGGTATATCCGGCCTCCTTAGCCATCTGCTGGTAAAGGGCCAAGTGATTCATCCGTTCGATGAGTTTGTGATAGTCCATGAAGTCTTTGTTTGCACCGGGAGGAGCTTCCTCCGGACTCAAAATCCCGGCCGCCCAGTTCGTCACCGTTCGATTCCATCGGTCAATCACATGCTCCACTTCATCCGAAGGCACTCCAGGAGGTTGAGGTACATCATGAAGTAATTCTGCTCGCTCAGAATCCGTAATAATCCGTCCTCCTTCGCTATCCGGTGCAGCTCGTTCAAAGAAGGCTTGGAACCATGTGCCTGTATCAGGATTTGCCTGAGGATTAATCCAGACCTGCACATCGGCTCCTGTTAATTCCTCTACGATCGCCAATGAGATCTGGAAAGCTGGTTTGTAAGCTTCTAAGGTATCTTCCTTCCCGGATAGTGAAGGTCCTCCACCGTAATGTTTGAGGGTAAAGTCCGATCGAACATAATCGGAGCCGCTGAATGATTGCTGTGCGCATCGCAGCAGACTATAAATACATGCCGGCACTCCGGCACCAGGAACGACACAACCGACTACACTTACCCCACAATCCAATACATCCATGAACGAAACTCCATCTGCCAAAGAAGCCCCACACCCAAAACCACCAAAGAAACAGCCGACCGGACCTGGAATGCATCCCAGACCAG
The DNA here is from genome assembly GCA_964492575.1 of uncultured Verrucomicrobiota bacterium. Lineage (GTDB taxonomy): Bacteria > Verrucomicrobiota > Verrucomicrobiia > Limisphaerales > CAZBKV01 > CAZBKV01. The sequence continues at coordinate 7,774 of CAZBKV010000104.1, forward strand.
CTAAAATCCAACAATCCGGATTACAAATAACAGGAGCAGAAACTGACGGCCCGGAAT
>CAZBKV010000105.1:0-7756 GCA_964492575.1 uncultured Verrucomicrobiota bacterium
CTACGAACCAGGCCCGTGCCGCCGTACCATAGCCGTAAATTCCTAAAAAGCTCCCCTCTGCTTCCTTTGAGAGATCTTCAACCCATGCACCGAGTCGAAAAATTCAAAAAAGCATCAGTCGAACTTCTGCCCTTGACGGGGCAAATAAAAGGTAGGACGGCCTGTCCCGAGCCGCCGCAAAGATCGATCTTCTCCTTCGGCGGGCAGAGGACAGCGCGTCCTGCCGAGAATTTTCCCCGTAGGCGTATTGATTTGATAAATGCCCTAAGGAAAAGCTGAGGCAATGAACCTAATCTCCATTGCAATGATCGGCTCCGGATACGTCGGCTTAACAACCGGAGCCTGTTTTGCAGAATTAGGCCATCGGGTTCTTTGTGTTGACAACGACGAACAAAAGATCCAGATACTTCAAGTCTGGACCTGGATCATGCCAAAGCCGTAATGGTTCATCCGATCCTCTTCGACGGCCGGAATCTCCTGGATCCGGACGATTTACGTCGGCGCGGCTGGATCTACCAATGCATCGGCCGAGGGAACAAAGAGTCACCATGAAAGAATCCTCTCCTCACAACTCGATCCATCCGGAGAAACCGATCCTGGAAGTCGCAGCAGCCGTCCTGTGGCGGGAGGGGAAATTGTTGGTGACCCAACGGCCGCCGGGTACCCATCTGGCCGGTTTGTGGGAATTTCCCGGAGGAAAGATGGAACCAGGCGAAACCCCGGCCCAATGCCTGGTTCGGGAATTGGAGGAAGAATTAGGGATCCAGATCCACGTTTCACAGCTTTTGCACAGCACCACTTACGAATACGAAGACCGGATCGTGCGGCTCTACTTCCTCCGATGCCATCTCCAACACGGTGAACCTCAACCGATCGGTTGCGCCCAGATTCGCTGGGTAGAGCCCTCAGAGTTACCCCGCCTTCCCATGCCACCGGCCGATCAGGATTTTGTTTCTCGTCTCCTTCAAGGCCTTTGCGGGGCGGAACCGGCCGGAGAATCGAAGGACAAATAGCACAGATGGCCCTGGACCGTTCATACCGAATTGTCATTGCCAGCGACATCCATTACGCCGGACCGCTGGAACAAGCCCGCGGAGACTATGAAAGCCGGGTCATCCCTAACTCGATCCAACGCCGGCTCATCCATGCTTACCGGAAATACATCTGGCTGGACCGGCCCCAAACCCATGCGGTGATGCTTGACCGATTTTTGGAAACCGCTCCAGACGCGGATGCAGCCGTGATCCTGGGAGACCTTTCCTGTGACAGCGCCTTCATTGGTGTGGCCGACGACGCCGCTTTCGAAAGTACCCAGATCTGCCTGCAAAAACTTCGCCGCCGATTTTCGAACCGGGTGCTTGTCGCCATTGGGGACCATGACCTTGGAAAGACCAGCCTGGCCGGTGGGGCCGGCGGCCCACGTTTCGCCAGCTATCGGCGAATTACCACCGAGCTGGCTCTGGAACCGTTCTGGCATCATACCCTCGGACAGGTGCATCTGATTGGGCTTACCTCCACACTCGTAGCCCTTCCAGTCTTTCGCCCTGAGTTGCTTCCGGAAGAGATTCCGCTCTGGGAAGAAGCGCGCCGGGCGCAAATTCAACAATTCCGAGAAACCCTCCAGCGTCTTCCGGACAATGCCCGTTGGATCCTTTGCCTCCATGATCCTACCGCTTTGCCGTTCCTTGCCGAACTGCCCGAACTCCAGACTCGATTCTCTCAACTGGAAGCCACCCTCATCGGTCATCTCCATACACCCCTGATCCTCCGCCTCAGCCATCTTTTGGCCGGGATTCCGCCGATTCGTTTTCTCGGCTCTGCCATCCGACGAATGACCACCGCCCTTCGCCGGGCCCGCCTCTGGAAACCTTTCCGCCCTCGACTCTGTCCCTCCTTAACCGGGATCCAACTTTTGAAAGACGGCGGATTCTGGACCGTTACGTTTCCTGAAGACGGTTCTCAGTTCCACTGGCGTTTTACTCCCCTGCCCTGGCCTCGGAAAAGCCCTCTTGCCACCCAACCGGAATCCCCGGTATAGTGATAGAATGATGCGCCAGAGAATAAACCAAGGAAGCCTTTCCCGTATTCCCCTACGAATAAAGAGAATGGTATCCCTCCAATTTCTATCCTCCAAGGGGCTGGCAAGAAAGGGAAAGGTAGGACGACCTATCCCCAGGCTGCCGCAAAGATTGACTTCTTTCTTCTTCGGCGCGTTGAGGACAGCGCGCCCTACCCGAAGATCTCTCATCTATGAAGGAAGTTATTTGACGAATGCGGAAAGAATTTCTCTCCCCAAAAAACTTCGTTTCATAGGTTTTACGTTGATCGAACTTTTAGTGGTAATTGCCATCATTGCCATCCTGGCTGGACTCCTTCTTCCAGCCCTCGGCCGAGCCAAAGCCAAAGCCCAAGGAATCTCTTGCCTGAATAATCTCAAGCAATTGATGATTATCTGGACCCTCTATGCCAACGACAATGAGGAACAGATTGTAGTCAACAATAACGGAACGGATCCGATATGGACTCGAACCTGGGTCGGAGGGAGCTTTGCCGGACATCCGGAAGATAGTACGAACATCTTTCTCTTAATCGACCCCAAACGGGCCCTCTTTGGACCGTATTTAAAGACCCCCACCATCTATCGCTGCCCTAGCGATAAAACGATTGTTACGATTCATGGAAGGAAGAATCGTTTGGTCCGAAGTTACGGTATGAATTCACACGTAGGATGGCGTGGGTCAGAATACCGCGGGCAACCGAATCGAGGGTTCCGAGTCTTTCTTAAGACGACAGATTTTGTCGATCCAGGTCCAAGTGCCACCTTCGTCTTCATGGAAATCCACCCCAAAAGCATCTGTCGTCCTTTCTTTGGTGTCCACATGACTCGCTCTGCTTTCTATCACATTCCGGCTAATTACCACCGACCGGCTTCGACCGTGGCATTTGCCGACGGGCACGCAGTCCTTCATCGCTGGTCTGATCCACGAACTTTGAATCCCCCAAGGAACCTTCACTGGCACGGTCATAATTACGTGACCCCCAACAATCCGGATATCCGCTGGATCCAGACACATACCACCAGCCGCCGGTAAACAGATGCCCTTCATCCAGTCGCTTTTTATGGCCTTCTCTAGAGCTTGTCCGAAAAAGGGCATTAGTTAGTTTTTCTATCTTGGCGCGTTGGGGACAATGCACCCTACCGCAACATGAGCTTTCGGATGCCAAGGAAAGGTAGGACGATTTGTCCTCAAGCCGCCGCCATAAAATTCATCCCCTTTTACCCCGGCGCGCTGAGGACAGCGCGCCCTACCTGCCATCCCTTTCGAACGCCCAGGGACCAGGTAGGGCGGCTTGTCCTCAAGCCGCCGCAGGAAATTTCATTTTCACCTTTTCCCCGGCGCGCTGGGGATAGCACGCCCTACCTTCCCGAAATTTCTCATTCGAGGGCAGGTATTTGACCGATGCCAAGAAAAAGATCCCTCCCGGCCTGACGGCCATAGCCACAATGAAGACGAGGCTCTTTTTGGGCTTCGATCGTCTCGTCGTTGCGCTCCTTAGAGTGTGGTCTACTGCAAAGCTCGCTTTCTTCCTTGACGAATCGGCTCGAAAACCAACCGATAGGCGAAGGGTAGGCAAGCTAGAAAACAGAGGAAGGGAGATTGAAAAAACCATGGGTTGGCAGCATCTGTTTCGGACCAAACCGGTCGAACAGCTTGTCACAGAAAGTTATGATCCGGACAAGCGCCTTCGACGAGCTCTAGGCCCGATTCAGCTCACTTCCCTGGGAATTGGGGCAATGGTCGGCGCTGGAATCTTTGCCACGGTCGGCACAGCCGCCGCCGGAGGCGCACATCATATCGGCGCCGGTCCTGCATTGGTTATCTCCTTTCTGATTGTCTCTATTGCCTGTGGGTTTGCCGCCCTGTGTTATGCCGAATTTGCCTCCATGGTTCCGGTGGCCGGCTCGGCCTATACCTATGCCTATGCCACGATGGGGGAACTGCTGGCATGGATTATCGGATGGGACCTAATTCTAGAATACGCCATTGGGAACGTCGCGGTGGCCATCTCCTGGTCGGATTATTTCCAAGAACTCCTACGCGGCTTTCACATTACGTTTCCCGCCTGGCTGGGGACGGATTATCGAACCGCCATGCATGCGGCTTCCCGACTGGCTCAATACCCTGATATGACCCAAGCCGCGGCTCATCTGAGCGCTTCCACGATCCGTCATGCCCTGGCCTTGCAACAAGCTCCTCATCTGTTCGGGATTCCAATCGTTTTCAACCTCCCTGCGGTGCTGATCGTGGCGTTTGTAACGTGGATCCTTGTCCTAGGAATCCGGGAAAGCGCATGGTTCAACAGCACCATGGTCGTCCTCAAATTGGGAACCATCCTGTTCTTCGTCGTGTTGGGAGCCTTCTACGTCAAACCGGAAAACTGGCATCCTTTTGCTCCCAATGGATTCAAAGGGATCGGCAGCGCCGCCGCGATTATCTTCTTTGCCTACATCGGGTTTGATGCCATTTCGACCGCAGCCGAAGAGGCCCGTAATCCTCAGCGAGACATGCCGCTAAGTATTGTCGCTAGCCTGGTCATCTGTACGGTGATTTATATCGTCGTCGCGCTGGTCCTCACCGGGATGGCGCGATGGAACACCCTGGGAACCGCTGAGCCACTGGCGGCGGTCTTTGCCCAACGTGGAATTCACTGGGCTGCCGGGATCATTTCAGTGGGTGCTTTAGTCGCCACCACCTCGGTCCTCATCGCCTTTCAATTGGGGCAGCCTCGCATCTTCTTTGCCATGGCACGAGATGGGCTTTTACCCCCTTGGGCCGCGGCGGTGCATCCGAAGTTTCGAACACCGTATGTCACGACGATTCTGACTGGTGTCTTTGTGGCTCTGTTTGCCGGGGTGACCAATATTGAGGAGATGGTTGAACTGACGAACATCGGCACGTTGTTCGCGTTTGTGTTGGTAGCGATTGGGATCGTGATTTTACGGTACAAACGGCCGGATTTGAAGCGGCCGTTTCGGACGCCTCTGGTCCCTTGGGTTCCGTTGGGAGCGGTGATCAGTTGTGGGTATTTGATCTGGAAACTGCCCACGGTCACGAAGATTCGATTTCTAGTATGGCTTGGGGTGGGTCTTCTATTTTACTGGAGTTATGGGCGGAGGAAGAGCCAGCTGGCCTCTAATAACGTTCCCAATACAGTAAAGATTGACCCCTCTGGCTCAGGTTCGTAAAAACGCCGGCTGATGCAGGAACAAAAACAACAACGGGAACATTGGGGATCGCGGATCGGATTCATCCTGGCCGCCGCCGGTTCTGCAGTCGGATTGGGAAACATCTGGCGCTTCCCTTACATGACCGGAGAAAATGGAGGTGCAGCCTTTGTGATTGTTTACTTGGGCTGCGTCTTCTTTATTGGCCTCCCCCTCTTAATCAACGAGCTGGCCTTGGGACGTGCCAGTGGAAAGAACGTAGTCGGCGCTTTTCGAGAAACCCATCATCCGAAAACCCCCTTTGTTCTAATCGGATTTTTCTGCATTGCCGCCTGTTTCCTGGTCCTTACCTACTACAGCGTCATTGCTGGTTGGACCATTGGATACGCAATCTCATCTCTTGCCAATATCCAGCCAAAATTTGAGCAGTTTGCCGCAAATCCCTGGATTGTCATCCCTCTGTTTGGGCTGTTCATGTTGATGACTATCGTCATCGTCGCCCGTGGCATCCATGAAGGGATTGAACGATGGGCCGAGATCCTCATGCCTCTGTTGCTGATCATGATCTGTGTGGTCATTGTTCGAAGCTTAACGTTGGAAGGAGCATTTGCCGGGGTGGAATACTACATGAAACCGAACTTCTCCAAAATCCATTCCCAAGTCGTTCCGAAAGCCCTCGGGCAAGCCTTCTTCTCCCTCAGTGTCGGATGGGGACTGATGATCACCTACGGTTCTTATATGGAAAAGAATGATAACATCGTCTCCGACGCCACTTGGGTAGTGATTGCCGATACGTTGGTGGCCATCCTAGGCGGGTTTATGGTCTTTCCGGCCGTGTTCGCCTTTGGTATGCATCCGGATCAAGGGACGGCCCTAACCTTTAAGACTCTCCCAGCCGTGTTCGCAAAAATGCCGGCCGGATGGCTCTTCGGCTGCATTTTCTTCCTCCTCCTAACCATTGCAGCTTTAACCTCCACCATCTCAATGCTGGAAGTCCCGGTCTCCTACTTGATCGATGAAAAACGCACCCGACGAAAAGTCGCCGCCTGGATCGTCGGTATCCTGGCCTTCTTGTTCGGCATTCCCTCTGCCCTATCCACCGGTGCGGTGGACGCCTTTACCCGGCTCTCTCTCTTTGGACATACCGGAGTCATCGCTGTCCTCGATTACCTCATCGGCACCCTCCTCATCATCCTTATCGCCCTCCTATGTAGCATTTACGTAGGCTGGGTCTGGGGCCCCAAGAACGCTGTAAAAGAGATCTGTTCCGGATGCCCTCGGTTTACCGAACCTTTAATTGGCCCGCTCTCCCTTGCCGACATCTGGGTCTTCATGATCCGATACGTCTGTCCCTTGTTCATCATCTTGGTCCTATTGGATGCCGTGGGGATTCACCTCTTCTAGCTCGTCGTTGAACCGGAACGATCCCTTAGCCAACCGCTACCTCTAAGACCACCAAACGGACCAGTTACAGCATCTTGTAGACGTCAGTCCCTGGCTCCGGCCGGACCATTTGGCCCCTATGCAACCGATGATCTATCAGTCCCGCGACGGGCTCCTCATCCTCGGTTACCTAACTTTACCATTAGGACTACCACCCCGAAACCTACCAACCGTGATCCTACCCCACGGCGGTCCCTGGGCCCGCGACACCTGGGGCTTCAACCCCGTCGTCCAACTTCTGGCAAACCGCGGCTACGCCGTGTTCCAGATGAATTTCCGCGGCTCGACTGGTTTCGGTCGAAAATTCTGGGAGCTGGGATTCAAACAATGGGGCCACGCAATGCAGGACGACGTGACCGATGGGGTCCGCTGGCTCATCCAACGCGGCATTGCGGATCCAAACCGAATCAGGATCTTCGGCGGTTCCTATGGCGGTTACGTGGTCCTCGCCGGCCTGGCGTTTACCCCCGAGCTCTATGCCTGCGGCATAGACTACATCGGCGTCTCCAACCTCTTTACCCTCCTGCAAACCATCCCTCCCTACTGGGAACCGATGCGCCAGATGAGGTACGAGATGATCGGAGATCCTGAAAAAGAAGAAGAGCTACTACGTCAAATCTCCCCGGTCTTTCATGCCGACCGAATCCAAGCCCCTCTTTTGGTCATCCAGGGAGCCAACGACCCACGGGTCAAAAAGTCTGAATCAGACCAGATCGTCCAAGCCCTTCGTAGCCGCGGTATCGACGTCCCCTACATGGTTAAAGAAAACGAAGGCCACGGATTTCGGAACGAAGAAAACCGATTTGCGGTCTATCAAGCCTTAGAACAATTCCTCGGCCGTCATCTAGGTGGCCGAGTCGGCCCCGGCCCGGATATCCTCCAACAACTCGAACAAGAGGCTTCTTCCCTTCGACCTGCAGCCCATACGGAGTAGGCATCCGTCAACCCCCCTTGGTTTTCCCTCCTTGGGATCTCCTTCAGGGCGACTCTCTGCCCGACGCTTTTCTCTGAGGGAAAGGGTGTTGGCCTGTACCTTTTCCAAAGTCTTCTTCAAGGTTGCATCCTGGCCAGAGATGGATATTGTGT
>CAZBKV010000106.1:0-7703 GCA_964492575.1 uncultured Verrucomicrobiota bacterium
CCCAAACCGCCGCCAAAGAAATTCCTTCCTTTATCCCCCAACCCGTTGCGGTCATATCTTTGATCCGTCGTTTTTTCTCTTCTTCCATTCAAACCACCCAGCCGATTTTTCGGATCTGCTCTAGGAGCGTAGCAATGTAGCTTTTACTTTCCGGGTCGTGATTTGTCTCATGCCTCTTCCTTTTTACTCGTCCGTTTGAAGTCCCCGACGGCCAGTCTGAATAATCCGTTCCAGCACTTGCAAATAATGTTCAAACGCCTTTCGTCCTTCCGGGGTCAAACTGCAAGTCGTCCAAGGCCGTCGGTTCCGGTAGCGCCGAGTGATTGCCACATAACCGGCCTTCTGCAAAGTTTGTAAATGCAAGCTCAAATTCCCGTCCGTCATCCCCAACAGATCCCGCAGTTCTGTAAACGATAATTCCCCTTCGCTTGCCAACAGCGTGAGAATCGACAGTCGGCCTTTCTCATGGATCACTCGATCCAGTTCTTGAAACCACTCCGGTTTCACGTGTGATTCCGCCGATCCGTTAATGCCAAGTACACGCCATACAGCAGATGAACTCCCCCAAACATAACCGCCATCAGCTGATTCGGACTGAGAGGAAATCGGCCGCTCACAACCCAAATCGCAGCGCTTATAGTCCCCAGCACCACATACACCCATCCCAACCATCGAATCCCCCGGCGCATGAAAAACCCTGCGGCGCTTAACCCTAACCCATAGATCATCGCCCATAGAAATGGAGCGACGATCGCTGTGGTATCCGGGGGCAAGACCCGTCCTGTGCCGATCAACAAAAGGATGGTGACTGCTACTCCGCAGAACCATGGCGGAGCGGAGGCCTGAGCCACGCGGCGGGTCGGCGGGGACCAGAACGGTTCCTTCGCCCGCCAGGCTTGCAATCGAATCAAGACCGCTGCCCCTACCCCGGTCACCACTCCGATCACCAACCAGAGCCACAAGAACGCTCGGCCCGTCTCCCAACCGCACCAGATCCCGACCAGAGCCCCCGCCAGCCCCATCGCTCCCACAAAGAGACTGACCGGCGCCAACGCGCGCCGGTACACCATCACCCGCTCCATCAGGGTTCGAATGACCTGCAGGTGTTCTTCTACCCACTCCGCCTGTTCGGAATGCGAGTCTTTCATGGTTCTACGATCCTTTTGGGAAGAATAAGTCCTCCTTCTCCCCTTTCGCTTTTCTTTCGCAGGGTCTATTGGGGTAGCCCTTTACTCCGTCTCCGGCTTAAGACCCAATTGATCCTCAATCCGCTGCATTGCTTGGGCCACCCGTTCAATATGTTGTTCCAACGGAATTCCTAATAGCTCCGCCCCGCGCAGGATGTGTTCCCGATTCACCCCAGCCGCAAACGACTTCTGCTTCAGCTTCTTTTTCACACTGGAAGCCTTTAAATCCCGCAGCCGCTGCGGCCGGACATACGCCACCGCCATCAAAAATCCGCAGAGCTCATCTACCGCAAACAAGACCTTCCGTAACGGCCGATCCAAGGGATATTCCTCTTGGTTCCACTCTGCATGGGAAAGAACAGCCGTCACAATTTCCTCATCCACCCCTCGTTGCCGAAGGATTTCCGCCCCTTTCCGGGTATGGTCTGGGGGATTCGGCCACCTTTCGTAGTCAAAATCGTGGATCAACCCTACCACCCCCCACAGCTCTGGATCCCCACCAAAATCCGGGGCATAGTCCCGCATCGCAGCTTCCACCGCCAGGGCATGCTTGATCAGGGAATCCGATTTCGTAAACTCCGTCAACAGATTCCATGCTTCTTCCCGTGTCATACCTCTCATGCTAGCCTAACTTGAAGCCGAGGGCAAAACATGGAGCGGGACTAAACAAATCGTGTGCTCGGCAAAACAGGAAATTCCTGACGATATTGTTGAACCCCCTCTGGCTGAATTTCAGCCCGAAGAATCGATTCCCCTTCCCCTAACTCCATCAACACTTCCCCTTTGGGAGAAACCAGCATCGATCCACCGGCATACCGGGTATTCGGATCCTCCCCACACCGGTTTACCCCTAACACATAAGCCTGATTTTCGATAGCCCGAGCCCGAAGCAGGATTCGCCAATGATCCATGCGCGAAGCAGGCCAGTTCGCAAGGATCACGTAAAAAATCGCTCCCTGGCGCATCGCCATCCGAAAGACCTCCGGAAACCGTAAATCATAACAAAGAAACGGTGCCACGACCCAATTCTGAATTCGCCAGGTCACAATCTCATTGCCGGGACGGTAAAAGTCCCCTTCCTTGGCCAACGGAAAAGGATGCAACTTCGCAAAATGACCGACCAAATGACCCCGTGGATCAAATAATACAGCCTCATTGGTAGCTGCTCCTCCGATCACCGTCCGAACCACCCCAGCAATGAGAAAGATGTCATACTGCCTAGCCCATTTCTCCAGGCGATCCTCCGTAATACTCCTCCTTCGTTCCTGGGTCTGCCGAAGATTCATACTAAACCCGGTGGCAAACATCTCCGGCAAGACCACCAGGCTTCCAGGTTCCGGCCGAACTTGGCCTAGCAGGGTCTCCACTTTCCGAAAATTGGCCTCTTTATCTTCCCAAACGATGTCCAGTTGAATCCCGTAAATCCGCATCCCAACTCCACCTTTCCATTGCGAGCAAGCGCTCTTTCCCCTTCGCGCTTTTTTCTTTACATAAGCTTAACAAAGTAGTCCCCTCCGCTCAAAAAGAAAAATCCTCCTCTCGCGTCCGCCGACGCGAAGAAGCATACTCGATTTCCGCCACTTCTCTCGCTCTCAACCTCCTTCGCCGTCAGAATCCACTGACGGCAACGATCGAAACTCGACCGTACTTCTCATGTCGCCCAACCCCATAGGCCTTAGGGTCCAAGACCGGCTCCCCATCCACTATAAACAGATACCGATGATGCCCATGGGGTAACTCCACCGTGACCCGCCAGGTCCCATCCGGACCCCGCTCCATCGGAATGGCCCCTTCTTCCCAGTCTGTGAAATCTCCAATCAAATAAACCGTCTGGGCATTCGGTGCTTCGCAATAGAAGTTAACAGGCTTGATGTTCCTTTTTGCAGAAAGTCGCGATAGATGTGTCTGCATACCCCTCATCACCCTTTTCGTCTTCCATTTCCGTTGAATCCCTTTTCTTTTTCCCTACACAACCTAGCCCCCAGCAAAGCACATGCCAACATCTCCGTAAAGAAAAGCCCGGCCGAAATCTTCGACCGGGCGAAACGTTTTTCTCTTTATTCAGCCCGCAAGACAGCCCCTTTGCTGGCATTCGTCACAAGTTTTCGATACCGAGCTAGCCAACCTGACAGAGGCCGTTCCAACGGTTTCCACTCTCTCCGTCGTCTCTCCAACTCCTCCTTTGGAACCAGGATATCAATCCGCCGATTCGGAAAATCGATTCGGATCCGATCCCCATTCCGAAGCAATCCAATCGGCCCTCCTTCGGCCGCCTCGGGTGAAACATGCCCGATACAGGCTCCAGCCGTCCCCCCACTAAATCGACCATCCGTAATCAGGGCCACTTTGTCATCCAGTCCCATTCCCACGATGTAACTGGTCGGGGAGAGCATCTCCTGCATCCCCGGTCCACCTCGAGGCCCTTCATTCCGAATGACTACCACATCCCCTGGTTTCACTTTGCCGGCCAGAATTCCCTCACAGGCCTCCTCCTGGCTCTCGAAGATGATGCAAGGCCCCTCGAACACAAACTCTGGCCCACAGTTCTTACGGAAGGCTTCACTAATTCCAGCGGTTTTGACCACCGCCCCTTCCGGCGCCAAATCTCCAAAGAGGATCGCTAACCCTCCATCTTGCGAATAAGCCGTCTGCCCGGTCCGAATACAATCGTAAGGATCGAATTGGGCGACCGGATCGTGAGGCTGCACGCCTGTGGCATGTGTCCGCCGGAGCACCAGTTCACTGGCTTCAAACACCAGAACGCTCGGTTCATTCTTACGATAGCGGACTACTCGCAAAACCCATAGCGGCTTTCGTTCCCCACTCGGCTCATATTGAACAAACAGGAGGACCGGTCGGTTGGCCAGCGTCGCCAATTCCGCCCGAATCCATCCACGAGACGATTGCAACTGGGTCCGAACCCAATCTTCAATCGCCTCTTGTCCCACGACCTCAGTACCCTCCGGAGTCATCAACCGGGCATGGGAATATAGACTCAATGCAGCCAGCTCCGGCTCCCCAATGTTCCATGCCGCCGCAAAACGCCATAAGCTTAACGCCCGTGGATCCCCAGGGAACCATTCCATCGGCTTGGGCATCAGCCGACCCTGCTTATCCCGCACCATCTGCGAACCATCCCCATTTACTACTACCGGTACCGCTGCTCCCGAAAGCCGCATCAACCGCGCTTCCCGACAAACCTTTTGGGAACGTTGATCCCACTCCTCAATGTTCTCCCCCAACGTCTTTCCCGTCACCGTCATGCAGGAAAGCGTCAAAATCCGCGGCCTCGTCGGCGTTCGCCCCGGAGCCGGTTTATCCTCAATCCATCCATTCGCCTCATCCACCCGCTTCAACTCCCCCAAAATGGTATAAATCCCTCCCGCACGATGCACATCCTGCATGTGATACGGCGAAGAAGGAGAAACCTTGCAAAGACAAGGAACCCGACGTGAGATTTCATCGATCCGACCCACATCATACTCAATCCCGGCTTCTCGTGCGATCGCCAGGGTGTGAAGGATCGTATTGGTGGACCCTCCCATGGCCATATCCAGCGCGAAGGCATTATCAAAGGCCTCTAAAGTAGCGATATCTCGAGGTTTGATATCCCGACGAACCAGCTCGATAATCTGATAAGCCGCCCGCCGATACAACGCCTCCCGCTCTTTCGACGTAGCCAGGATGGTCCCGTTCCCCGGCAAGGCCATGCCCAATACCTCACACAAGCAATTCATCGAATTAGCCGTAAACATCCCCGAACAAGACCCACACGTCGGACACGCAATCTTCTCAATCTCCGCCAACTCCTCCGGCGTCCACTCCCCCACTTGAACCTTCCCGATCCCCTGAAACACCGTAATCAAATCAGAATACTCCAACTGATCTGCAGCCCACACCGGTTTCTCCCCTCTCGGCCGAACCCCCGCGGCCATCGGCCCGCCGCTGACAAAGATGGTCGGAATATTCAACCGCATCGCCGCCATCAGCATCCCGGGAATGATCTTGTCGCAGTTCGGAATGCAGATCATCCCGTCAAAACAATGCGCCCGAACCATCGACTCCACACAATCTGCAATCAATTCCCGTGACGGCAGGGAATACTTCATTCCCTCATGTCCCATGGCGATGCCGTCGTCGATCCCGATCGTGTTAAAAAGAAACGGGACCCCGCCGGCTTCTCGAACAAAGCGTTTGACCATCTCCCCAATCACGTCCAGATGGACGTGTCCGGGAACACAGTCGGTATAGCTGTTCACAATGGCGATAAAGGGCTTCTCGAAGTCTTCCTCAGACTCAATCACGCCCGTCGCCCGCATCAGACTCCGATGCGGTGCCCGTTCCATTCCCTTTTTGACAATATCTGATCTCATCGGCCGATTCTTTCGTTGTCGCATACTGAAGGGAAGTGATACCTCAAACCAGGCAGGCTTGTCACGCTTTGCCTGATCTGCATGAGGAAGATATCGATAAAAATTCGAAGGCTTTTCCTTGCAACCCCCAGCCCCTTCCCCAAAACTATCCCATAAGAAACACAACAGAAAACCCAAGAAGCTAAAAAGGAGGGTCTTATGAATAAATCTCTTTCCCTGGTATGCTGCATCAGTCTCCTCCCCATCCTCGGAGGCAACCTACTCCTCCACGCCGCCGATAATCGACCTAACTTCCTCATCTGCGTCGCCGACGACGCCTCTTACCCTCACATGAGCGCCTACGGCTGCCCATGGATCCATACCCCAGGATTCGACCGCGTGGCCCGCGAAGGCCTCCTCTTCACCCACGCTTACACCCCCAACGCCAAATGCGCTCCATCCCGCGCCTGCCTCCTCACCGGCCGAAACCCCTGGCAACTCAAAGCCGCCTGCAACCACTGGTGTTATTTTCCTACCGAATTTAAGACTTTCCCCGAGGTCCTCGCCCAATTCGGCTACTACGTCGGCAAAACCGGCAAAGGCTGGGCCCCCGGCATCGCCCGCACCAAAGACGGCAAACCCCGCCACCTGACAGGAACCCCCTTTGATCGACGCAAAACCCGTCCGCCAACCCCAGGCATCTCTCCTAACGACTACGCAGCGAACTTTAAGGACTTCCTCGATTCCCTCCCACCCGGTAAACCGTTCTGCTTCTGGTATGGTGGCCATGAACCCCATCGCCGTTACGAATTCCGCTCCGGTATCACCAAAGGCGGGAAATCGATCGACCAGATCGACCGGGTTCCCCCCTGGTGGCCGGACAATGAAACCGTCCGAACCGACATGCTGGACTACGCCTTCGAGATCGAATGGTTCGACCAACACCTGGTCCGAATGCTGAAACTCCTCGAGGAACGCGGCCTGCTCGACAACACCGTCGTCATCGTCACCTCCGACAACGGCATGCCGTTCCCTCGAGCCAAAGGCCAAGAATACGAAATCTCCAACCACATGCCCCTGGCGATCATGTGGAAACGCGGGATCCGCAACCCTGGCCGAGTCATCGACGACTACGTCAGTTTCATCGACATCGCCCCCACCCTCATCGAACTGGCTGGACTACGGTGGGACCAGACCGGTATGGCCCCCAGCCCCGGCCGAAGCTTGACCGACATCTTCTTCTCCACCCGCCAGGGTCGGGTCAATCCTGCCCGTGACCACGTCCTGATCGGGAAAGAACGACACGATGTGGGCCGTCCCCACGACTGGGGGTATCCGATCCGCGGAATCATCAAAGACGAAATGATCTATCTCCGAAACTTCGAGCCAACCCGCTGGCCGGCCGGCAATCCAGAAACCGGATACCTTAACTGCGACGGCAGCCCCACAAAGACCGAAGTCCTCCGCCTCCGCCGGGAAGGCAAAACCGACCGCTACTGGAACCTCTGCTTTGGAAAACGCCCGGCCGAGGAACTCTATTGCCTGCGCTCCGATCCGTTCTGCATTCACAACTTGGCGAACAACCCCGCCTGGCAGGCGGTCAAACAGCGGCTTAGCTCCCAGCTCTTCCGCGAACTTCTTTCCCAGGACGATCCCCGCATGTATGGTCAAGGCAGTATCTTTGAACGCTATCCTTATGCGAATGCGAAAAACCGGAACTTTTACGAACGGTTCATGCGAGGGGAACGTCTCCCCTCCGGCTGGGTAAACCCTAGTGATTTTGAGCCGAAACCGATCCCCTAACCCCTGCCCTTCCTACAAAAATCCAAAGGACTGGATTTTCCACTTGCAAACCGGGAAGGGATTGGCAAAATTGAAAGCGAACTTAGGAACGGTGCCTCGGTAGCTCAATTGGTAGAGCAGCTGACTCTTAATCAGCGGGTTCCAGGTTCGAGTCCTGGCCGGGGCACCAAATTTTTTGCCCACGATTTTCTGCCTTTAAGAGCTCCAAAAGTTTTCCAAAAAGATCTTCCTTTCGATGGTTATAGCGAAATTCGAGCTCTTTTAAAGCCATCTCTCAATTAGCGTCCGTCAATTTTCTGCCCCCAACGGGATAAAAGATGGCGACCTATCCCCGGGCCGCCATAAATCATTTGGTTTTATC
>CAZBKV010000107.1:0-7699 GCA_964492575.1 uncultured Verrucomicrobiota bacterium
TTGTCCTCAAGCCGCCGCAAGAAATTCCTTCCTTTGCACCCGTTGCGGCCATGCCTTCGATCCGACGTTCTTTCTCCTAGGAAGTCTTCCATTCAAACCGCTCGGCCGATTTTTCGGATGAGCTCTAGAAGCTGTCTTCCGGATAGGTCACAAATTCGATCTCTGGGAGTCGAGGGAGCAAGCCATGGTCGTAGGCCTCAGTTAAAAATCGACGAATCGCTTCCCGACCTCTGGGGCCATAATCCAACGTCCAGTGATTCACATACATCTCAATAAATCGGTCCCCTAAGGCACGATTTAATCCACGGCCGAATTGCAAGGCATAGGCTAGGGCTTCTTCGCGGTTTGCTAAGGCATACTCGATACTCTGGCGTAGGAGACGGGCGATTTGGCGTCGTTCTTCCGGAGGAATCCGCTTATGAACGACATTAGCCCCTAAAGGAAGAGGCAGCCCGTCATGGGTCTGTTGCCACCACTGCCCCAGATCGGCACAAAGAACAAACCCGGCTTCTTCCCACGTCAGTTGACCTTCATGAATTACGAGACCAGCCTCGGCTTCCCCTCTTTGGACTACATCAAAGATTTGATCAAAAGGAACAACGATGTAGGAAAGGGCCTCTGCCGGTCGATCCAGCCAGAGTTGGAGGGCCAGAAAGGCAGAGGTCATCGTTCCGGGAACAGCAATGGTCTTCTGACGCAAGGCTTCGCGATCGAGGGGTTCTCGGGCGATGACTCGAGGACCGTATCCATCGCCCATACTGGCCCCGTTGGGAAGTAGGGCATATTGGTCCGCAACGTAAGGATAAGCATGGATGCTGATAGCGGTGATGTCGAGCTCTCCGCGTTGGGCCATTTCGTTAAGTGTCTGGATATCTCGCAGAACATGAACAAAGCGGTAACCTTGGAGCGGGATCTGTTCCGCTGCCAAGGCATAATGCATAAAGGCATCATCCGGATCCGGCGAATGCCCTAAGGTAAGAACGCGTCCTTTCATCGTCTTTTTTCAGGATAAAAGCTCTTCTAAATTTATTAGTTTATGCCGACAAAATCAACCTAAGCGAGCTTTCCTGCGGCTACGGATTCAAACAAAAAGAAAGGGAGGCGGGAATGCCCACCTCCCATGGAAAACAAACGAAAGATTGGAATCGCTGACCTTTTAGCGGAGTGGGGCCGAAGTATGGGCCGCAATCCACTCCCAATCTGGATTAGGGGCGGGCATGGCTTTGGGTGGAGGCACAGTATTTCCTGTGATCTTCGTGCTAGGAACCACCCATTTGTGGATTTCTGAGTGACCGTCGGCAAAAGCAAAGCCACAGGCCATGTTATGATATGTCCCAGGCCAGTCGACCCAACAGGGGCCTTCCATTCCAACGGCAAACGCTGCGTCATTCAAACTTCGGTCATCTTCGTCCAACAGGACCCATGTACTGGAAGGCCCTGGGGCTACAAAATCAGTCAATTTGCCATAGGTACGCCACTTTTGACCCAATTTATGAGTATGACGACTACTAGGAAATGTTAGCCAAGGCCCATCGACAGGAACCTTTCCACCTTTGTAGGGATTGGTTCCTACCGCTTGACTCATCGAATAAGTCCGAGCGGCCGGGACTCTCTTCCCTTTGAGGGCCGGATCACTACCTTGATAGAGTCCAATCCGTTTATCAGCCGGACAGTGAAAAATTTTCACATCCCCACCGATATAAGGGGCAATCAAACAACGTTTTGGATCTTTCAAAATATCCGGATTAAACTCTGCTGATCGCCCCCGACCTGCATTTCCAGGGCACCAGTTGTAGTATGGGGTCTGGTTTCCGTCGTCGGGGTTTGGAGGAAGGTAATCGTTGTAGTCCCCCGCGTACATGAAGATGGCCTTCATCATCTGGTTGCCGTTGTTCATGCACATAATCCCCTGGGCCTTCGCTTTGGCCTTGCTAAGGGCCGGCATAAGCATACCGGCTAAGATCGCGATAATCGCGATCACGACCAACAGCTCAATCAGTGTGAACGCCTCGATTCGCTTTTGATTCTGCTTCATTTTCCGACCTCCCATCTGTGGTTGTGATAGATGATTTTGCTTGCACTTTTTATCAGCATTTTAAGAAGGGAGAGAAAGAAAAACAACTGTGCTTTTTTATGCACAGAGGAGATATATCGATATTCTCCTCTCTCAAAGTCGCCAAAAAGATTAATCATCCTTATGATTTTCCGTCTTCTCCGAACCTTTCCTCATCTGCGTTGCCTTAGGTCCTTTTTGAGGATAGAGGGCGCTACAGCGTCCCTGCTGCCAGAGTCGAAGCCGATTCGCAAACCAACGGGAAAAGGGTCGATCGTTAATCCCACCAGGTAACGTCTGCCAGACCTCATCAGAACCAAGGTCTGTGAGGAAGCGGAATGAGGCGGAGACCGCGATCGGTCCATTCTGACCCGGTAAAATCTGGCCCTGAGGAATGGTTACCCGACAACCGGGTAGTTCGATCATTCGAGAGAAAAGGCGTCCCAGGACGGGGATCTTCCCCAAAAGAGGATGTTCTAGGCGGACTTTTCGCTCGTCTCGAAGGGGGGTCACCGGTCTGGAGAAGGTCTTTTGAAGCGCGGCTTCATAGAGTTGGGTCCGCGTCTTTCCATGGAACCATAGAGAATGCTCGGCCAGCAGGACCCGATCCAAATGAGCGAAGAAGAGACCGACGAGGGAGGTCTTTTCCACTAAGGCCTGAGCCCATGCTTGGCCCAAATTTTCCGGCATTCCCAGGACTTCGATCACCAGGGCACGATAGAATCTTTCGAAAAGAGCGGCTCCGGGGGAATCGAGCGTGTAACGCAGGTCCCAGTTCAACAAGGCCTGGGTCGCTTCCGGATATCGGGAGCTCCATCGTTGAAGAATCGGACGCAGATGGACCATGTAAGCCGCGGCTTGCGGGGAGTAGAGATCGAGCTGGATCTGCCGCATCCGATCCAACGAGAGCGGTCGATGGGTTTCCAGCAGCTCCCGGATCCGATCGGCCCGATAGGTTCCCATGGAGATATTGACGCAGGGGACCTGGCCCCATTGGCTTAGGTCATTGTTGGCCGTGATGAAAATTCCGTCAGGAGGGTCGGTGACGCCGGCCATGGCTTCTGGAGGGGCAAATCCTTGCCAGTCCCATTGCGGGTCCCAGCCGGGCACAGGGAACAAGCCGGACCAACCGTTTGGTCGGATCGGGACTCGACCGGACATCTGAAAGCCGATATGGCCGGCTCGGTCGGCTATGACCCAGTTCCAGGCACCGTTGTTGACTCGGACCAGGCAGCGCCGAGCTTCTTCCACGGTCTTTGCCGTCAGAAGCGAACAGAAGGCATCCAGCGACTCGATCGCGACCGGGGTTTCAACGGCCCATTTGGTGGCCAGGTACAAGCCGGGTCGATCCGGATTGCTCTGAAGGATACCGTGAGGATTTTCATAGAACCGGACGGTGAGGGGTGGGCGGTTGCGACGACGGATGGTTTCGGTTCGGACTTGGAAAGGGATCCATTCTTCGCCGCGTCGGTATCGTCCGTGGCCATCGTATTCTTCGATCCAGGAATCGATCGCATCGATGAAGGCGTAGGTCACGCCCCAGGCTAAGTCGGGGGTCCGCCCGATGGCGATCGTCGGAAGCCCAGGCACGGTTGCGCCCGCCGCATACCGAAGGCCCTCTGGAGTGCGCCAACGGAGGACGACTTCGTACCAAAGCTGGGGAAGTCGGTTGATTTGAAGATGGGGGTCATTGCACAGGATAGGAGCTCCGGAGGTAGTATGACGGCCGGAGACGACCCAATTGTTCGAGCCTTGCCCACTCGGCACCAAAGCTTCTACCGGCGTGGGGGAGGCGTAGATGGAAGAGTCCTGGATTTGTAAGGCTCGGATCAGTTCCAGGTTTAGGCCTTCGAACTTCCCCGGAAACAATTCCTCCAGCATGGCGGGAGAGATGCCCCGGCGTAGGCAGTCGAGGATCCATCGCTCGATATGGAGCTGTCCCTCCGCAAGGCCGACGTACCCTAACATTTTTCCGATCAGGAACGTGTCGGCCGGGGTCCAGGGTTCCCATCGAACGCGTAAGAGACGAAGCTCCCAGGGGAGCGGATGGCGGGCAAACCATGCGTTCAAACCGCGGCAATAGGCACGGAGGAGCGTTCGCGTCGGCTCCGGAAGAGCCGAATCGTCCAGGGTAGCCTCAGCGGAAGGAACCAGGCGCCGAAAATAGAGGTCCCAGGCCAGTAATTCATCCGTATCTCGAAGCAGCTCGGTGGCACGACCTCGGCCGAGGATCCGCATGAGGCAAAGTTGCAGTCCACGATCCTGAGCATGCATCCATCCCAACCCTTCGAAGACCTCTGCAAGACCGTCACCTTCGATCCAAGGGATTCCTTCGGCATCGCGTTGGATGCGGCAGGAGAGTGGAGTTCCTTCTGTTCGACGTTGTTCAGTCATGGGAATCAAGATGCCGAAGAGACGGGCAAAGGTCGAGTTTTGGGCGGTAGGAAGAAATGGGGCTAAAACCAGACCGGTTCCCAAGGAGAGGTTCGGGTCCAGAGCCGGTTCCCCTCACAATCATACCAGGTCCGGTCGCCGTTCTGCTCTTCCCGGCGAGCTAGGTGTTGGAGGTAGAACCAGGTAGGTTCAGCAATGTGTTGGTTATTTAGGAACGGTTCGGTGTACTGGATGGCCGCAAACCGTTGTTGTTGGATGTGATGTTGTTGGCCGACGTGGTTGTTCCAATCGACCCCTTCGGTCAGGAAGCCGTGAGGACCGTAATGATGTTTGGCGATGGTACGAAGAATGGTCAGACCGTCTAATTCGTAGGCATGAGCCTGTTGGGGATCGGCACCTCGAACCGCCGCAGCGGCCTCGAAGTAGGCTAGGGCGGCCTCGGCATTTTCCCACATGTAGGCCGTATCCCAGGATCGTTCCATAAAGAGGAGACCGCGGGTGATGACGCCGTTGCGATCCTCTTTTATTTTAAACTGGTCCAGTCCTCGGAGACAGGTCTGGAAGGCGAACCGGTTGAGATTCGGATCGTTCAGGAGACGAGCGGCGCGGTGGAGGGTTCGAAAAGCGACGGCATAGGCGACGTTTTCGTGCCGGTCGTACGTATCGTGGTTGATGCTGCCGAAGATGCCTCCGAGTCGAACAAAGACAGCGCACTTTTGACGAATCACATCCCGATAATCAGCAAGGCCACGGGCAGTAAGAGCGGTTTGGAGTTGGATAATAAAGAGGCCATCGGCCGATTCTTGCCAGAGGGGATCATCGCCGCCTTCTGGGGATTTGCGATAGATCTGGCCGTCCGGGGTGACCCGCCGAGGATACCAGCCGTTGGGAGTATCAGGTACATGGGTCTGGATCCAGTGGGCGGTTCGGCAGGCGATTTGCCGCAGTCGATCGGCTTTGGGAGTTTGCCCTAAGGTATCGGCAAAACGGAGGAGTTGATAAGCCACCTTGGCCATAGAACCCGGACAGAACCAGTTGGATTGATGTTTGTAGTTCAGGCAGAAGCGACCGGTTGTTGTCTCGCGGTAACCCCGGATAAAACCACTCTTCTCATCGATGAACCCACACTCAAGCACATGATCGAGGATATCCAACGCATCCACTTTCCAGTCTTCACGTCCTAACAGGTCACCCCACAGGTAGATTTCCCAGGCTCCGCCGACGGCGTTGGCGGCCCAGCCCGGTCCTTCTAAGTTTCCAAAATCGTGCCATCCCATCACCTCGCCTTGAGGGTTGACGAAGCTGGAGATGGAACAGAGGTGACCGCAGGGGCCGCGATGCAGCGTTTGGCCCAGTGTGAATCGGAGGGAATCTAGGACACTGGCTACAATGGTATAGTTCGGATTTTCCGGACGATAAAATCGGTCTTCCATCGCTTCTATTAAAACTTTCCCTTTCTCTTTGTCCACCCTGGAAGGATGGACGGTCTTCTTTTGATCTATCTGCAGGAAGCGGAGGGGAGAGGATTATTTCCGGTAAATGATCTGAATGGCGTAGTCTGTCAGAACTCGTTGGGTTCCCATATCGAGGTGGGTATAGGTAAGGGGGGTGATGCTGACGATGTTCTCTTCTCCAATCTTGTTTAAGAACTCGGTGATGACCTGTTCGTATTTATCCACCCCAACCTCGATACAGTCACTGTGGCGAATGATTTTAACCCGCAGTTTTTTCTTCCCCGGCTCAGACTTTTCTTCTTCCTCCTCCTTGCTTTTCTTTTGGGGGACCAACGATTCTCGGACCGGGGTCTCTCGGATAGGGACTTTGAACTGTTTTCGTTCGATCCGGGCTGCGGCTGAGGTTGCGATCGGATTTTGGGTCCGGATATTGGTCGGGTCCGGTTGAGGGATGGTGATTTCATGGTTGCAGACCGGACAATTGATGACCGACCCGGCCCCGGAGATATCCGCTTCCAGCTCTTGTTTGCAATGTGGGCAATGAAAAACAATATCCATAAGCCTGTCTCGTCTTTGCGTTAGAAGAAGATTAGTCGAGATTGAGGCGTTTGACGAGTGGAAAAGTGGGGGTGAGGCGACACTTACTATCGTTAAATCTTCCTGCTGTAGAACCGGCCAAAGAAAAGTGGGCTAAGAACGTTTTTAATCCTTTTGGCATTTGCCAAATTTCTGTCCTCAAAGGGGCTGAAAAAAGAAGGGAGAGCAAAGGATCGCGTAGTCTGTCTCCCGGGGCCGCGCTTTCTTATACTCGGCGGGTGGGGGGACAACACGCCCCCTTTCCAGTGCTTTTCGAACGCCTATAAGCTGGTAGAGCGCGTTGCCCTCAAGCCACCGCATCATTTCCAATCTTTCCTTTAGCGCGCTGAGGACAGCGCGTCTTACCGAAAAATTTCTTTTCCATAAGGGCAGTTTTTTGAGTGATGTCTAAATGATTCATGTCCATGGACCGGGTGCCTTCCATTGGAGAGGGACTGGACTGCCAGAAGAAATAGCCGTAACAATGGGTGAGAGGAATCGATCCAATTGTTCCACAATTTTTCCAAATGAGAAAGGGGGATGTTTCTGCCCAAGCCTCTTCCGGAACGCCGTCCATTGGGGCTGTTTAGCCGAGATAAAAGGTTCTGTAAATGCCTCGATTTGGGTGGGCAACATAGTCCCTCTTCGTTCAAACGTTAAGAATATAGCCTTCGCCAATTTGGCTCCATCAAAGTCAAACTGTTTAGATAACAGCCAGATATCATAGAAATCCTTCATCCGGCTGTTCAGCATGCCCAGTTTAATTATAACCTCCAGCTTCTCCGCAATTGTGCTTTCACGACTATAGCCTAATAGCCGAGGCGCCGGTAAATTCAGTAAAGTGGGTAGTTCTGACTTTTCAGGCTTTGGATACACCGCATCGCCAAAAGCGATATCAATCTGCATGGGAATCCTTGCAGAGCCTAATGCGCCGACAAATCGAATTCTGATCCCCTCATAATCCGCGTCTTCAATAATTCGTTCGGCTCGAATCGAATCAGGATCAAAGACTAATCCGTCCTCCTCAACATTCATCGTGAGAATTTCTCGAATTTGAGCCACGATGTTAGCTTCTTTGTTGCTCGTCCTTCCCAACAAGTCAATATCCATAGTCGGACGGAGTTCGGCGACACCCCAGGCTCTTAGCATTAAAGCGCCTTTAAGAATAAACCGATCCCCGTACGGAGATTGAGAAAGCCGATAGAGGAATCGCTCCATTGCG
>CAZBKV010000108.1:0-1001 GCA_964492575.1 uncultured Verrucomicrobiota bacterium
GCCATTCCGGGCGCCTGCTCTTTGTAAAAATCAAACAATTGGTCTTATAAATTAAAACTCCACATATAGTCAAATAATCCGGTCCGACATTTTTTTCTTCCTCTGGTTTGGGAGGTCTGGGAGGAGAAGGGTGCCGCTCCGGATCAAAAATGTTTTTTTCCACAAAGGCTCGAAATGCCTCCATTCCCGTCGGCAAAGGAGAATGCGGAGAGGGCGGAGATTTCGGTTGGGAAGGCAGTTTTCCTTGTTGAGGCCCCTTTTGTACCGGAGGCTTCGTGGGGGCTTCTTCTGATACGCTTCTTGCAAGAGTTTCGTTCGCATTCGTAAGCATTTGATCGGCCTTCTTCCTTTGCTGGATAAGAGGATTTTCTAAAGGGGGGCGGCCATGTGAGGACCGCGGAGGACGCCTTCGTACCCATTGACCTCGGGAGGGTCGAGCTCTATCTCGTCCCTGTTCCCGATTCGGCTCAAACCTTTCTCCATGGCTAGGTAAAGCTTGACGAATTCGATCGACTCTTCTTGGTGGTTGAACGGGAACTGGTTCGCCCCCTTGCAGGACGGATAGGGAAATCCATCCAATCATCCCGATCCAAGCCATCCGACTCATTCGTTTTTGCCGGGAATTCTTCATGAGGACCGTTTGGCTGCCTCTGGGGGTTTTAATTGCAAACCGGTAAACCGAAGGGTCATTCGCAATTTTTGGCCTCGATCATCCTCTGCACTGATTTGCACCTCTTCGATCCGGACCGGCAACGGATCGGTTTCTAGATAATAAAGAAAACGAGCCAAGGCGTCCAACGAGCCGACCGCCGTAGCTCGGCATTCTAACAAAACATAGTCCTGGGTATCTCCTTCTTTCCATTGAGGGGTTAGAGAGGTGAAGATGATGCGACTTTTCCGAGCCCATGTAGCTACCGCTTGCAAAAGCTGATTTCCCGCCTCGGAACGATCTGTGGGGAGTGAGGATTGTAACATCTGATTCCACAATCGACGCAAACCGG
>CAZBKV010000108.1:1011-7668 GCA_964492575.1 uncultured Verrucomicrobiota bacterium
AGAATCAGCCGATCACAGATCACCAGGCCCACACAGATCAGGGCGGTGATCAGCAAAAGTCGCTCTCGTTGTCTTGGATCAATGGCCATGTTTTACTGTCAGTTGGATAACAAATTCTATCGGATCTTTCCCACGGCTTTGTTGTAATTTTACTTCGAGGGTCTGAGGATCCTTCCGGAATTTTTCCAATAATTGCAGTAAACTTTGATTGTCCCTGGCTCGCCCACTGATTCGGACGGTTCCGTCTGATTTGATTTGCAGAATACGGGCCCAAATTCTTCCTTCGACCGGAAAGGCCTCTGCAATATGGTTAGCAACGGAGAGAGTGACTGGTTCTTCCGCAAACCAGCTTCGGAATTTTTGAATTTTGCTTTGGATCTCTTGCAATTGGGAGACGGCCGGCTTCATTGCCTGCCATCGCTTTTCTAAATGTTTGTAATATTGGATATGGGCAATCATGGCCACGACGAACAGAGCAACGACTCCAGCCCCGATCTCCGCGGCCAGCCGTCCGGGACCTTTGGCCGAACGCTGAAGCAGCCGTTCCCATGTACTGATGCGTGGCGGTAAAAACTCAAATGGGACGCTTTGATTTTCTAACCATTCCTTTGCATAACGCACCAGGATCGGATCCAACCGGTCTTCAAAGGCCTTTTCTGTGGCTTTCGAAGAATCTTCCACCGCGACTTCTAATCCAAATCGTTCGAGATGTTGACGGGAAGAATCGATTACCCCATTCCACTGCTCCGGCGGCCCTTCAAACGTTACGGTTCGAATCTTTTCACGAACCTCCGGATCCAATCGACCGACCAACATCCGCACCTGACGCACAATTTCCGCTCCCTGAACTTCTTGACCGGAAGCACCCTCGCTACCGGAGAGAACAGCACTCTGGTAGGCCAATGGGGTTTTCCCTGCAACCACAAGCAATTCTAAACGTTTGGCTGCCCGGCGAATTCGGAAATGGAGCTCTTTGGCATGCCCATCTTGGATGTTCACTCCCCAATCTGTTGTAAGACTCACCAATTCCAAGCCTGCTGCTTGAAGGAGTCGCTGCACCGCCTGTACACGTCGTTGAGGGACCGCAGCGAGAACCAATCGCTGGGTCTCCTTTCCGATCTTTGTGGCTCGAAATGCAATGGCTAGGTCATTTCGAGGGAGGGGAAAGATCTTTTCGGCCTGCAAGTCGGCGTATGCAGGAATCTCCTCTTTTTCAATAGGAGGAAGGCTGGCCGACCCTAGGAATACCCATGCCGGATCCAGCAATACCAGGGCCTTTTTTGCCTTCCATCGTTCCTGTTGGAGTCGCTCGGCAAGCCGATGACCAGCGGCTTCTGGGTCTTCTGTCCAAGGAATCGGAAATTTTACGGAAAAGGCCTTGTACGATTCGGTGCCGTTTCCATTTCGAGGGACCAATACGACCCGCGCACAACTTTCCTTTAACCCCACGCTGAGAAGTCGTCGAGGTTGGATCCAGCGTCGCCAAATCTCTTTTTTCTTGTTTTCTTTCACCGTCCTAGAATACCTGCTGTGGAAAACACCTCATTCAACCCTTCTTCTTCCAACGGCCATCCTAATCCGGTCCAATCTTTTCGATAGACAATCCGTGGCGTTCCATCCGCCATATCTACAATTACCCAGACGCGTCGGAACCCCCGAAGGTTTCTTCCAACTGCAACAATATCCAAGCCAAATTGATAAGAGTGAACTGTAATCCACGGTCCCAGTTCGATTGCCGTCTCCTCGTCCAGGGCCTCCGCAACCCACGTGATACTACGAAGTTGATCCTCGGTAAGACGACTTCGGTAAGCAATCAACTGAGAAGCCGTCCCTTCATCCATCCCCGGCAATGCGGCTAAGACCTGCTGGGGAGCCGTACAGACATTCACAAGCCCTTGTAACATCGGTTGGTCGGAGACCGTCACGGCATCTTCGATTTGCTGGAATTCTTCCGGTTCGAGTCCACTTCGAATGTAAAATTCCAACACACTTCGAATTTCAGGAGTATTCCCAATTCGGTTCATTACTTCAGAAGCCCGTTGTTCTCCTAACGTCTCGGAGAGGAGCTGTTGAAGGCCTTGCCGGTCTGTATTAATGTTAATACGCTCTTGACCATCCTGCCGGCGATTGGGTTCGCGACTCCACACGGTCAGATACTCTATCAACCCAGCATCTAAATTCCCATCTGCATCATCCGGCGGCCAGGATTGATCCCCATCATTCTCATTCGGGTCCAGCACCCCGTTTCGATTCCAATCTTCCCCATAAAGGGTCTGCCAGTCGCATCCTTTCACCAGCATCAATTCCTCCACCGAATCGAAGGGACCGTTTTTACAATGATACCCTTCAGTTCCAAAGGCATAGTCTTCCGACTCGGCCCCGCCTTCGGTCGGTTCTTCGTCTTCATCCCGCCAATCGATGATCGCTGCGGCAAGGTCCGAGGTCATTCCCGGCAAGGCTTCTAAAACCTCTCGTTCGGCGGTGTTGAGGTTGATCTTTGAGGCCTCGTCGATTAAACCGAAGGTTACCGTTGTAGCCCCTTGTTCCGGAGCGTCTGGGTCCCGACCGATCACCCAGTAGGTGGCTTCTCCAACCGGCACAGCTTCCACAGCCAGCTCGTCGGCGGAAGGGAGATATCCTGGATCGGCCATCGTGGCCAGGTAATTGGTAATATAACGAATCGCCCCCTCAATGGCCTGTTCTGCCTGAAGAGAAGCAACAATATTTTCTGTGGCCCGATAATGAAGCATGACGGTCTGACCGAGATACAAAGCCACCATCACCAAAATCAATGCTACCCCCAGAACGACGATCAGGATCGATCCCCGCTCGCCCTGCCGTTTATAAAAGAAATATGGGAAAACCTTTTTCATTTTATCTTGGTGCTCGTGGTGTGGTAGGGGGGCCAGGTGACATGTTTGGAGGAGCTGGATGACCTCCGCCGCCAGGCGGCTGGGGACCGGGTGGTTGCGGGCCTGGAGTGGGTGATGGAGGAGGCTGGTTCGTCGAGGACTGGCCGGTTTCCACAGCATTGGTCCAAGCATGAGCCTCCACAATGCAAGGGATCACCAGCTCAATTGGCCAGCGCGTCCATTTTTTAAAAGGATCCTGGGCAAAGGTAATCGAGATCCGTAACGCTTTCGGCATCTGGGGCTCTTCATCATCTTGGGAAACGGTCCATTCGCTATACCAATCACTTCCATCATAAACCTCCACTTGAAACTCTGCAACATCTGGACAGAGAGGCATCGGTGTAGGCTCCTCTTCCAAGTCATTCAGCAAATTTCGCTGCACAGCCCGGACCAGGACCGCGCCCAATTCGTTAGTGATTTCGTAGCCGTAACGTTGTAGCTCTTGGGGGGAAAGAAGATAATAAGAGACCCTTTGAATGTCCGGCCACGGTTTGTCGGTCCGGGTTCGACCGGAAGTGGTGTAAAACTCCAGATAAGAGGACTGCCCCCAGCTGCTTTGGTCGGTGGTTAAGGAAAATTCGGGGGCAAGCTCCGAGCCAGTAAAGATCATCCCTTGCACATCCTCCCGCAACAACCGCTCGAGCCGCTGGACCCTGCGAAGGAAGCGGATCCTTTCTTGGCACTCCTGCCGTACGTCCATGGCTGACCGGAAAACTGACCGTAGGGCCAAAAGCAAAACCGCCATCATCAGGGTGGCCAGTAAAATTTCCAAAAGCGTAAAGCCCTCTTTTCCGCAAAGGGCTTCTTTACGGCTTTCATAGAGAAATCGAATTTTTTTGAGAGAACTCACGGCGATAGGCTTTGAGGATTTGTCTGCTCGCTTTCCGAAGACTGAGTCTCGACCGTTGGCTGAGGCA
Source organism: uncultured Verrucomicrobiota bacterium (assembly GCA_964492575.1). GTDB lineage: Bacteria > Verrucomicrobiota > Verrucomicrobiia > Limisphaerales > CAZBKV01 > CAZBKV01. The sequence continues at coordinate 4,841 of CAZBKV010000108.1, forward strand.
CCAAGGTGGTTAAAGAAATCGACTCTTCCTGACCGTGCGATGGATAATATACGGTAAGGGTCAGTTCGTTGATTCCCTCATCTTCTGACCAGGGATTTAGCGTCATTTCCCAGCGGAATCCCGGCCACTCCTCACCCCAATCTCCGCTACCTCCGGTTTCTTGTTCCCACTGTTCGGTAACGATCATTTCGTTGAGTAAATTAGCCCCTAGTTGTGCAGCAATTGTTCGACGTTCCGTAATCGCCACCGAACGTTGCACTAAAATTAGACCCTGCATTACCACCGGGATTAACACGGCCATAAAGATCATAGCGGCGAGAACTTCAATAAAAGTAAAGCCGCCCCTCCTTTTTTCTTCCCCTCTCTTATAGACTCCTTTCAGGACAAAGATTTGGGGGACGCCTAAAAACTTTGTTCGAATGCCGCCCATTGGTTGACTTCTTGTTGATATTCTTCTTCGTCTACTACATGAAATTGATCCATCCAAATGGAGGGAACCACATAGAGACGTCGGCCATTTTGATCTTCCAATCCGATGGTCGTCAAACTCCCTTCCATTATCGTCCCATCTGGTAGAAAACCTATATAATACTGGCTTTGGAACTCCCCCGTGGTCTGAGCCTGGGTTGGAGTGGATATTTGAGGTTCATCAGGGAAAAAGAAATGGATTCCCTCTGCAAGATGCCTTTCCCATGTCCTTTCATCCAGCCGTTCAAATCCGGCAGCCGGGCCGACCGCATAAATTCCTTCCTCGATAGAAAAGACGACAACCATCGGAGTTCCAGTGTTGATGGCCTCGGTGCGAGCAAATTCCAGGGTTCCTACCAACCGCTCTGCTTCTGCTTGTAAATATCGTCCTCGAAGGAATTGATTCAAACGAGGCGCTGCTAATCCGATCAAGCTGACTAGGATCGCCATCACCAAAATCAACTCAATCAGCGTAAAACCGCCTCGCCGATCATTCTTCTGACCAATTCGTAATATCATCCCCTCCTCCCACGCGACCGTCAGGGCCCATCGACATCAAATCAAACCCTTCCGGGTTATGCCGTCCTGGATATTGATAGATATACTCATTTCCCCATGGGTCCTTGGGAATCACACGTTTGCTTAAGTAGGGTCCGTTCCAATTTTTTGCATTTGGGGGAGGCTCGATCAGATCTTGCAAGGAACTAGGATAAAAACCGTTGTCTACTTCAAAGGCATTGATCGCCGTTTCTAGATTGGCGATTTGCGTTTTCGCTGCGGTGATCTTGGCTTGTTGACTTCGTCCGGCCAGTCGGGGAAAGACCAAAGCGGCCAGAGTCGCCAGAATCACAAGCACCAGCAACATCTCAACCAACGTAAACGCCCGTTGAGACCGAGACCTTCGGGAAAATATCTTTTGTCGGATTGAATTTGTTTTTCGCATAGCTTTCCTCCTGCTTTCTTATTTCTACTTATCGAATATAATCCTGAAGCGTAAAGATCGGCAAAACCATACTCACAAAAATAGTTCCGATAAAAGCCGCGATGAAAAAGAGAATCAGCGGTTCGGCCAACGAGACCGCCATCTTCAGTCCTCGATCCAAGGCCTGCTCGTTCACATCTGCTAACCGAATCAGCTCTTGTTCCAACCGACCGCTTTCCTCGGCCACACGAATCATCTCTAGGGTAGATCCCGAGAATAAGAGAGGACAATCTTTCAGACTCTCTGCTAAAGGTTCTCCTCGTCGAACTCGTTCAACCGAATCGACGACCGCATCACTTAAGATTTGATATCCTATGGAACGGCGTGCGACATTTAAGGCCTGAATCATGGGAACCCCCGCCTGCAACAATGTCCCAAGCATTCGGCAAAATCGAGCCAAGGCCATCAAGGCGGCTAATCGACCGAGTAAAGGAAGTTTTAACAAAAATTCTTCCCATCGTCGTCGACCCGACTCGGTTCGAAGCCATCGAATAAAAAGGGTCACCCCGCCGATCAGAAGAAAGAATAAATAAAGTCCATACGACCGAACCACATAACTCAATCCTACCACAAGTTGGGTAATTTTGGGTAAACTTGCATGAAATCCTTCAAACATCAGCTGGAATCGTGGGATAAAAAAGCTTAATAGAAAAATTAAGACACCAATAGCTAGTGTCAAAAGGACCGAGGGATAAATCAATGCTGCGAGGATACGAGAGCGAAGCTCGCGTTGACGGGATTGAAAGTCTGCGATCTGGTTTAAGACCAACTCCAAAAAACCGCCCGTCTCCCCTGCTTCCACCATCGCTACATAGACCTGGGGGAAGACGTCCGGATATTGAGCCATCGCATCGGCTAAGGAGACTCCATCAATGACCAGGTCATGAAGTTCTTGCCACCGTTTTCGGGCAACCGGATGAGGGGTCTCCTGGGCCAAAATTGCCAAGGCCCGACTTAAAGGGACCCCAGCTGCTAAAAGGCTCGCTAAGGATCGGGTAAAATCTTCTAATTGCGCAAACGGAACCCGTTCCAACCGGAAGGGGAAAACGAGGCCTTGGGATTTTCCCTTGGAAGGGGCCTCTTCTTTCGGCTCTACCCGAACCGGTTGCAATCCCCGCCGTTCCAGCTGAGTCGCCGCCTCCACTCGGCTCGGCGCTTCCAAAATCCCTTCGCTCACCGAGCCGTCACTTTGAATCGCTTTGTAAATAAATTGCGGCATTCTTTCTATTATAATTCTTCCAATTGACCCATTAGGGGTCTTTTCTCCTGTCAGACCGTGATGGCGATTTCCCGTTCATGTTTCGAAACGCGCAAAACTTCTCCTGGGGTTGTAATGCCCTGACGGACCAATCGCCAACCATCCTCCACCAAGGTACGC
>CAZBKV010000109.1:0-310 GCA_964492575.1 uncultured Verrucomicrobiota bacterium
GGTTAAGGAATGAAGGGATCGGAGTCGGGGGTCTTGGGAGGCCATTTGGTTGAGGTCGATTTGGTTTTGTTTCGGGGAAGGGGTGGTTTGTCGGGCCATATTGAGTCGAAGGGAGACTTGAAGGGAGTGGAGGGCCTGGTTGGTTTTGCCTTGGACGGCTTGGATCCAGGCCAGGTCATACCAGAGTTCTGGGATGCCTGGGCCAAGGATGGTAGCGCGATGGAGGGCTTTTTCGGCTTTGGCCAGTTGGCCTAGGTGGACGTAGGCTTGGGCTAATTCGGTGAGTGGGGCTACCGAAAGGCCCGGCATC
>CAZBKV010000109.1:320-7617 GCA_964492575.1 uncultured Verrucomicrobiota bacterium
AGGGTATCGAGGAGTTGGAGGGCCTGGTTGGTTTTCCCCTGTTGGGCGGCGAGTTGGGCCTGACGAAACCGTTGGATGAAGAGTTGCTGATTGAAAGGCGGAGAGGCAGCGCTTTGTTGCTGGGTAGTGGAGGGAGCCGGAGAGGTTTGGGGTTTTTGGTTGGTTGGGGATTGGGTGGGCTGAGCGTTTTGGAGTTGTTGGACCCACTGCATGACTTGGGTGTAGAGGGCTTTTAAGAAGGTGTTTTCCGGATCGAACCGCCATGCGGTTTCTGCGATACGGGCTGCATCAAAGAATCGGTTTTGCAGGATGAGGATATTGACCAGGCCGCTGACGGTTTCTGAGCTATAGGGACAGAAGGCGAAGGACTGTTTGTAGGCGAATTCGGCTTCTCGGATCATTCGGAATCGTTCTTGGACGTTGGTTGTATTTAAGGCACGCCAGGCGTAGATCCGGGCCATCGTGTTTCGGAGTTTGGAGAAGGCCTTTTGGGCGTCGTTGTCGCGGACAAATTTGGGATCTCCTGTATAACTGCTAAGATCGCCTCGACGATAGACTTTGTCCACGAATTGGCAGAGTTCGTCGACAGTGGTGTCGTAGCGAACGACATCACCACACAGCCGTTTGGAGTATCGTCGCCAAAATTCGTGGTCTTTGCGGATCATCTCTTCGGTAATTTCCGGGACCGGATGACGTTCGATTTTCATGATGATGCCGTAGGGGACCATGTAAGGATTCATCCAGTCCAGAGGGTAGCTTTCCTCGACATAAAATTCGTGGTCTGGGTTTTTGTCGAAGATGATTTTCGCGAGGATGGCGTTGATTCCCATGACCGAGATTTGTCCGGCGACGGAGACACGGCCTTGGGCATCGACTTGGACGTCTTCGCCGGGTTTGAGTTTTCCTTCGGCCTTTCGTTTCAGGGCGTCATTGACGTAAGTTTGGAACGCGTAATTCAGGTCGGCGTCGGAGGGGGTATAGATCTCTTTGGGTGGGTAGACACCTCGGGCACGGCGTTTTTCTTCGATCTTCTTTCCGAATTCCATCATCAGATGGTCAAGAGGGTTGGTTAGATTGGTCATCCACATGATCGCATTGTAGAGGAAGTGGGTTCGGATTTTGTACCCTTGGTCCATGAGTTTGCGTTTCTCTTCGCTGAGGGTCATGCGGGCGAGATAGCGGAGCATCCCTTGGAAGAAGGGAGGATCCTGTTGGGCGCTTCGGTAGTAATGAGCCCGGATGTAGCTAAGATAAGTTCCGTCGGCCAGGGCATTTTGTGTGATGATGTAGACGTCTCGTCGATCGAAATCCGGATCTCGTCGGTCTTGGGGATCGATGAAACTTTCGCAGAAGATCATATACGTAGGGCAGAAGCGGCCCGGATCGGTACCGCCGAAGAGAATCGCGTTTTTGGCCATAGGGGGATAGATCCCGAAGGGGGGTTTGAACATATCGTGTCCGAACCAGAAACCGAATAGGTGTCCGCGTTGTTCGTTTTCTGCCCAGTGTCCGACCACAGAATACAGGGGCAGGGAAGCAAAGATGATCAGGAAAAATCGGGCCAAAACCCGCTCTCGGCTTACTAAGATCAATCCGGTAAAGGCGATGGTAAGGAGGAGTACCAAAAGCCCGGCTAAAATATTATAAACCGGTGGGGTCGGATAAGGATGAGCTAAGGTATGGAAGATTCCATAGAAAAATCGGGAAACAGAGAAGCTGGGATGAAGGGGATCCCCGTAGACTTCTTCCACGCAGAAGAAGACCCAGATTAGGGAGATCGCCACGGCAACAGCACCGCCGATCAGAAAGTACTCCCGAAATCGCTGGTAATGGAAGAGGAGCAAGCCGCTAAGTAAAGAGAGTCCAAACCCGATGAACATTGCGATTATGACATGGGAAGCCGTGAAGAAGACTTTATTTAACTCTTTTCCTTGGCGATCGGGGTTCGGATTAAGGAGGATAAGGAGCAGGAACGCAAGGCAGGCGTAGATCGCTACATTCCCCATCAGCCATGCCTTCTCACGCTCCTTGAACTTGGAATAGAAGGCAAAAGGGATCAGGGCCAGGAGAAGGAAGGTAGTGTGAAACTCGTCGGCGGCTCCGGAAAGATACATCCCAAGCTGCAGGAGAAAACGTTGGGAGAGGATGTTGGAGGGGGTGATCTTTTCGTACTGTCCGCGGGTCACGGCATGAATGAAACCTTCCCAGGTGCGCGGATAGGCCCAGTTCATCGGCGGATTCGTCGAGGAGAAAATGGGCATTAGGAAGTAGAAAGAGGCTCCGGCAACCCAACAAAGTCCGGCCAGGACGATAGTGCGCCATTCGGTAAAGAGCTTTTCGGTTTCGATGGTCAGATAGGTAGCGATGGCCAGGGAACCCAATCCTACAATGTTAAACAGAAGGAAAAGCGGTGGATTGGAGCTGGACATATGCATGATCCCGAGGATGTTGAAGATCAAGCCCAGGATCCAGATGACAGCGTTTCCGGCAAAGGCGTCTCGTCCCAGAGCCTTATCTCGAAGGGCAACCAAGGCTTCAATTCCGATGGCAGCGACGATTAACGTTTGATGGTTGGTAAAAGCGATCCCGAAAAGGAAAGCCGCTAGGTAAAGGTAACGGCGGCGTTCTGGGCTATAGATCCAATGAAATAGGCAGAGAAGGACGGCCATCAAGGAGAGGATACTTAAGGTGTAAACTTCTACAATGACGGCCTGGCTCCACATAAATCCGTTTAGGCCCATCATGAGGGCGGAGACAATGCCGGCCATCATACAGATGGCATTCTCCCGGCTTCGATCCAGTTCTTGAAACAAATCAATACTTTCCAGGAGCATGCTGGTAGACCGGGAGACCAGCAGACCGAGTAGCCCATTTGCTAGAGCGGCGGCTACAGCGGAAGAGATGGCCACCCGAAACGCGACGTTGGAGAAGGGGATCAGATTTGCAAACAGCCAAGAGTAGACGGTCCAGATGGGATAACCGGGTGCATGCGGGACGCCCATGTAATAAGAGGCGGTGGCCAGTTCCCCGCAGTCTTCGAGGGTCAGATCCGGAGCCAAGGTATAGAGATAAACGGCTAAAGTGGAAAGGGCGGTGACCCAAAAAACGTACCAGTCGAACCGCCGGAAAAGCGGAGGGCGAGGTATAGGGGCGGGTTGTTGGGTTCTGCGCAGCAACGATCGTAACCAAGTCCAAATGCGCAGAAGACGGAAAGTAGGAGAGCCTTTTAATCGTTCCGAAGCCGTAGAAGACTCAGAAGAAGGAGGTTGGGAAGATGGAGGGCTTCCCTTTGCTTCGGGGGGTTCCGAAGCTACGGAAGAAGTTCGTGGGCGGCTTTTCCGGTACTTCTGTTTTGCCATAAGGCTTTTTGCTTTTCAGGAGGACGGATCCCCTGAACAGAGAACACAGCTTCTCTAAATGCGTTGGATTTGTCCAATCGATTCCTAACGCGAATTTTTGGTCATCGATTTAGACCGTAAGAGGGTCGAGTCGTTCAAGGAGGGATGGGGAGGAAAGCAATCCGTTTGCGGTAGAAGGGGATAAAGAAAAAACTTCCTCTCCGGTCCTCAGACCGGAAAGGAAACGCAACGAAAGGGGCAGTGGCTGCGTAGGGGCTATTTCAGAAGCAGCATTTGGCGGGCGCGCTTGATTGCCTTGGCCAAACGCCGCTGATAATGGGCAGGTAGACCTGTGTATTTCCGCGGCAAGATGCGGCCCCCTTCTGTCATGAATTGCTTTAAGAATTCTACATTCTTGTAATCCAACGCCTCAATGGGGAAATCGATGCGCGGTTTCGGCCGCGACAGCCGCGCCTCTAAACTCTTCGGTATGCGAGTAATCTTGATTTTCTTTCCCATAATCCGGTTCGACCCTTCCGATCTTTTCTCTTCTTCTTTTCTTACTTAATTTCTCGATGCAATGTGTGGCGACGCAAGAACTTATTGTATTTCATTTTTTCAATTCGTCCCTGCGTCCGCCGTTTGTTTTTGGTCGTGATATATCGGCTCGGTGGTTTGCCTTCCTTCCGAGCCTCCGTGCATTCCAGAATGACGATCTCTCTCGGCATAAGCCTGTCTTACCTTTTTTCTCTCTTTTACTCTTCTCGATCGGAAATGTCTACTTCTGGTTCATTTTCCATAGGCTCTTCTTCCGTGGTACGGCTCGAACTCATGGGCACATGCCCCAGATTGGCAAACCGGCGGGGTTGAATGACCCCTTCTCGTTCCAGTTGTTCTTGAGCCTCTACGGTAAACCGAGTCCACGGAATCGCCTCCAGTCGGGCTTTCGGAATGGGCTTTCCTGTGATTTCGCAGATTCCATACGTGCCCCGTTCTATCCGCCGAAGAGCTTCTTCGATCTCATAGAGAAGCTCTTGGTCGGAAGAGAGAAGGCTAAGAGCAAAGTCCCGATCGTAATGATCGGTTCCGATATCTGCTTCGTGGATGGAATGGGCTTCGAGTTGGGAGGTCGATTCTTCGGCTAGCCCTTCCATTTGTTCCAGAATCCGCATCTTCATGGCCATAAGTTTTCGATAAAACTTGGCCCACTCCGGTTTGACGTAAGAAGGGACCTCAATGTCATCTTCTTTAATGACTTTCTTTTTTCGGGTTTTCGAACGAGGTTGGGTAGGTGAGGTAGTAAGACCGAGGATCTGTTCTGTGGAAGCAGGACCTACCACCTCTTCTTCCTCCTCTTCTTCGGAGGCAGGAGGCATCGGTTGCGGGGAAGAGGACTGGGTTTTCTTTTCCCCTTGCTCCTGCTGGATCTCCGTTACCTTTTTGGTTGAGCGCTTTTTCTTTGCCACGGCTCCTCTCTTTTTGCCGTAGGTTTTGAGTTAAGCGTTCTTTCCACCTCGGCCGTCTCCGAGGTGGGCGAAGGAATCTAGCAGAATTTCCGCGAGGAGCTAGGAGAATTTTTTGAAAATTTCATAAGCTCATTCAGGAGAAAGCGGTTATCGATCATTCCCTTTGGATCATTGCCATCAGTTCTTCCTTGGAAATCGTCGGAACCCCTAATTGTTGGGCTTTTTGGAGTTTCGAACCGGGTTCTTCGCCCACGACCAAATAATCGGTCTTTCGGCTTACGGAGCTGGCAACGCGTCCGCCGTGTTCTTCAATCAGTCGAGTCACTTCGTCGCGGGTCATCCCTGGGATCGTCCCTGTAATCACAAAGGTCTTGCCGGCTAAGGGTTTCTCGGCGGCAGCTCCTTCGTACAGGGAAGACCGGAAGTTTAAGCCCAGTTTGCGAAGCCGTTCGATCAAGGCCCGGTTTTCCGGATCCTGGAACCAGGCAATGATGCTCTTGGCAATGATTGGGCCGATCTCCGGAATGTTTCGGAGCTCTTCTTCGGAGGCGTTTGCCAGATCGTCTAATGTGGCATAATGTCGGGCCAGGACCTTGGCTACGCCGGCCCCAACGTGCAGGATTCCCAATCCGTGGATCAGACGCCACAGATCTTGCTTTTTGCTGGCTTCGACCGCACGGAGGAAGTTTTGGGCGGACTTTTTCCCCATCCGTTCCAGGGCAGCCACTTGCGGGACGGTCAGCTCATAAAGATCGGCCACGTCTTTGACCAGCCTCTTATCTACGAGCTGTTCGATCAGGACCGTACCGGCCCCTTCGATATCCATCGCATCCCGCCGACACCAGTGCTCGATTCGAGCCTTGACCTGGGCCGGACAGTAACGGTTGGTGCAGCGCCAGATGGCTCCTTCCTCGCCGGATAGGGTCTGGCGTGTAACCGGGGCCCCGCAGACCGGACATTGCTTCGGAAATTCAAACGGTGTTTCCTTACCGGTTCGGGCCGCTTTAATGACCTCGACTACCTCCGGGATGATTTCGCCGGCCTTTTCCACGACCACCAGATCGCCGATTCGGATATCTTTCCGGCGGATTTCATCTTCGTTATGGAGGGTGGCGCGGCTGACGATGGTTCCGGCGATATGGACCGGCTCCAATTCCGCCACGGGGGTCAGGGCACCGGTCCGACCGACTTGGATGACGATATTTTTTATTCGGGTTTGGGCTCGTGAACTGCCGTATTTATAGGCGATGGCCCAGCGTGGGGCTTTGCTGGTCGCCCCGCACCGGTCTCGTAGGTCAAAACGATCCAATTTGACCACCGCACCGTCGGTTTCATAAGGAAGGGAAGAACGAACTTCGTTTAACTCGTCGATCGCTTGGACCAGACTGTCCCAGTCCTCACAGCGGCGGTACCACTCAGGGACTCGGAATCCGAGTTCGGCCAGCCAGCCGAGCAGTTCGTATTGGGTTGGGGGCGTGGAGTCCCCTTCCACTACTCCGATGGCATAAAGCACAATATCGAGGGGACGAGAGGCGACGACCCGTGGATCCAATTGCTTTAGTGTCCCGGCGGTTGCATTCCGAGGATTAGCAAAAGGCTCTTCCCCTGCCTGGCGGCGTTCTTCGTTGAATTTTTCAAAGGCTTCCTTGGGCATGAAGACCTCGCCCCGCACTTCCAAGACTCGTGGGACCTTCGGGGCTTTGGAGGATTTCTTGCCCCCACCTCGGCTAAGTGATCGAGGCACCGGAATCTTTAAAGGTAAGGAGCGGATGGTTCGAAGGTTGGAAGTAATATCGTCCCCAACCGTTCCATCTCCCCGTGTGGCTCCCTGGACGAAGACCCCGTTTTCATACCGCAAACTGACGGCCACTCCATCGACCTTTGGCTCTACGCACCAGGTCGGTTTTTCGCCAGGAAGAAGCCGATGGACCCGCTGCACAAATTCCTGGAGTTCCCCAATCGAGTAGGTGTTATCAAGGCTCATCATTGGGATGGTATGGCGAACTTGGGGAAACTCCTTCAAAGGCTGACCGCCGACGCGCTGGGTCGGGGAATCGGGGGTGACCAGTTGGGGGAATCGTTTTTCGAGTTCGACCAACTCTCGATAGAGCCGGTCGTATTCTTCGTCCGAGATCGTAGGCCGGGCCAGTACATAGTAGGCGTAGTCATGGGCCCGGATTTGTTCCACTAGTTCTGCGTGTCGTTTTTTGGCTTCTTCTAGAGTCATAGGGAATATTTTGCCCAATTCATCCGATCCCACAACCCTTCCCATCGCCTTGGGAAAGGGTAAAGCCAGATCGTTTGACGGATCATTCGCCAGACTTCGTTTCGAGAGACTTTGATGGGGGCGGGGAGGTTCAAAAAATTTTCTGATTGGGCGGCGGAGTGGAGGCGTTGGAGGGTTTGGCCGCCGAGGAGGATAGGCCAGGCGCAAGCGAGGCGGACCCGGATCTGGCCCCAAGGTATCGTTATTGTATAACGCCACCCCGCTTC
>CAZBKV010000110.1:0-1258 GCA_964492575.1 uncultured Verrucomicrobiota bacterium
GAGTCGTTCATCAACGCGGAGAGCCCTCTCCAGGCTCAGGGGGCCTCTTTTTACCTTTCCTCTTGTCGCAGATTCAGCAGGACCGAGGTCTGCGGATTATTTTTTCTTGGCCGCCTTCTCTATTTTTTCTTTCCCCGGAGGAACAAAGCCTGGTAAAGGCCGCCAATAGATGTTCCGAATCTTTGCTGTAGTCATATACGTGGCAATTCCAAACGGTGCGCTTAATTCGATCTCTCCTGGTCGCAATGAGATCTTGCGTCCTTTGATATTGACGTCGACGACCTTCTCCTTCCCAATCCAGGCCTGGATCCGATCCGGCAACACCCGCACCCGAATCCGGTACCAACGGCCGTTCTCAAAATCCATAAATTTCGTGGTCTCGTTCATGGAGGCATCCAGGTCGTCGATGCTGGAAATGCCTACCACACCGCCGCCCCAGCCCCCAACGATCAACGTGCAGCACGAGTCGTTCACCGGGAAGGTCAGACCGCAGAAAAAGTCACTCCCATCCACCCGCATGGCATCCAAAACGATCTCGTAGTTGCTCTTAAAAAGATTGGTCGGGCCGTTGACCCCACTTAGCACCGCCCCCATCTCGATCACCATACAGCCGTTGGTGACATACACAGAACCGTGCCCGGCAAAATCCGTAACTTTCCATCCCTTCAGGCTCTTTCCGTCAAATAGAGGTTTCCATTTGCTGAAATCGATGTGGGGAATCTGGGCGTAGAGAGGGAGTTTTTTCTGAGGAGTCGGCGTCTGAGCCTGAATGATAAAGGGAAGGCTCAGAAGTCCTGCAAAAACGCCGAGTAAGAGTCGGCCGATTCGATTCTTCCTTTGATTGGTTTGGAAAACGGTACCGGTGTTTCGCATAAGCCTGTCTACCTTTGTGCGTTCTTTCTTTTTTCCTTCACAATACGTTCTCTCTTTTTCGCTGTCAGTGGTTTTCGTTTTCTTTTTAACCTCAAGCGGTAATTCTCCAGGAAATTTAGACGCAGGGAGAAAGATTCCAGTTCAGGATATCGGCCGGTTTTTGACTTTCCCTCTTCCCCGTTTGAACGGCAAACTTGGAAAAATCAAACCAAAACTCGATCCTCCCAACCGAAACGGAAATCAGGGTAGGGGAACGATCCGAAGGAGGAAAAGCCATGAAACAACAACTGAACCCCTGGAAAAAGGCGGCCGATGGGCCCGAAAGGAGACCGAGCGGAACGGCGGTGTGGACTCGACGGGAATTTTTACAGGCCGGGGCAGCGGG
>CAZBKV010000110.1:1268-2725 GCA_964492575.1 uncultured Verrucomicrobiota bacterium
GATTCCAGATTGCCTCCGCAACGACTCTCGGACTGGGGGGAGAGCCAGGGGCAAACAGCCGGGTCACCTTGGCAGGGATCGGCGTAGGCGGGGTCGGATTCGGGCAGTTGCAGGAATGCGAAAAGGTCGGGTTCCAGATTGTGGCGCTGTGTGATGTGGATTGGGCTTATGCCAAAAAGGCCTTTGATCGTTGGCCTCAGGCCCGACGCTATCGAGACTTTCGAGAATTACTTCAAGCGGAAGGAGACAAGATCGATGCCGTCTACATCGGAGTTCCGGATCATTGGCATGCGTTGATTACTTTAGCGGCTTTGCGGAGCGGGAAACACGTCTGTTGCGTCAAACCGTTGACCCGAACTGTTCGGGAGACCCGTGCGGTGGTGGAGGCGGCTCGTCTGGCAGGAGTCGCGACCCAGATGACGGCTTCCCCCAATACGACCGAAGAAGGCTGTCGGACTTGTGAGCTGATCTGGGCTGGGGCCATCGGAGAGGTGCAAGAGGTTCATCTCTGGAGTAGCCGTCCTTTATGGCCTCAGGGGATGCTTCCACCGGAGGATTCGGATCCGGTCCCCAAAGAATTGGATTGGGAGATGTGGCAAGGGCCGGCCCCTCGACGTCCCTTCAAAAAAGAATGGCCGCCGGGACACTATGCCCTTCGGATGGTTAAGGCCGTTCATGGCCGTCCCTGGTTTCATTCGGTCTATCATCCCTGGAACTTCCGCGGATGGTGGGACTTTGGGACCGGAGCCTTAGGAGACATGGGCTGCCACCATATGAATATCCCGTTCCGGGTTTTGGGATTGGATGCCCCGAGACGGATTGAAGCCACTTCCACCATGGTCTTTGAAGAGACGGCACCTTTGGCTTCGGTGGTGACTTGGGATTTTCCGGCCAAAAACGATCGAGGCCCTGTTCGGCTGGTTTGGTATGATGGCGGACTTCGGCCGCCTATGCCCAGAGAATTGCGAGGCTGGCGATTGCCGTCCGAAGGGGTGCTTTATATCGGGACCGAAGGGGTCATGTTGGGGAGTAAGATCGTCAATCCGGAACGAGCCAAGAAGTTTGCCGATGTCCCCCGTGCTCTGCCACGGAGAGGCGGGACCTGGAAAGAATGGTACGAGGCATGTCGAGGCGGTGAAGAGGCTGGATGTGCCTTCGAATGGGCCGGGCCGTTGACGGAAACGGTTTTGCTGGGAAACATTGCTATTCGGGTAGGAAAACCCCTTGAGTGGGATGCCAAGGCCGGCCGTTTCACCAACAACCAAGAAGCCAACGAACTCCTCGATCCCCATTACCAAAACGGTTGGTCTTTAGATATCAAAGTTTAGGATTATTTGGGAGAGTTTAGTCTAATTCCGAAAAGAGAGAAAAACGTCCAAAACCGTTGTGGAGGGAAAAGCCATGCAAAAACAGATAACTCGTCGAGAGGCAATGACAAAGTTAGCAGGCACGGCTGC
>CAZBKV010000110.1:2735-7595 GCA_964492575.1 uncultured Verrucomicrobiota bacterium
CGCATGGGGTCAATCCCTGGAAGAGATCATCAGCCAGCTCCAACCGGTCCATTTGAAGGGGCACATTCATCATTCCGTTTGTGCATGGTGTTACCATGGAATCCCTTTGGAAGAGCTTTGCAAGGCCGCAAAACGGATCGGTATTGAATCGGTGGAATTGTTGGGGCCGAAAGATTGGCCTGTTGTTCGGAAATATGGGCTGACGTGTGCTATGTGCAGTGGGGTGGATCGGATCTCTTATGGTTGGAATCGAGTGGAGCACCATGATCAACTGGTTCGACGCTTCTCCGAAGTGATTCCTCAGGTCGCCAAATACGGATTTCCCAATATCATTACCTTTTCCGGAAACCGCCGAGGCATGTCGGATGAGGAGGGCTTGGAAAATTGTGTTAAGGGCCTAAAACGCATCGTTGGGGTAGCCGAAAAATACAAGGTCAATATCGTCCTAGAACTTCTCAACAGCAAGGTCGATCATCCGGACTATATGGCGGATCATACGGCTTGGGGAGTCGAACTGGTCAAACGTGTCGGATCGGAGCGATTTAAACTGCTGTACGATATTTATCACATGCAGATTATGGAAGGGGATATTATTCGAACCATCCGGCAAAATATTCAGTACATCGCGCATTTTCATACCGGTGGGGTTCCTGGGCGACACGAAATTGATGAAACCCAGGAGCTGTATTATCCGGCCATCATGCGTGCCATTGCCAAGGCCGGATTCAAAGGTTTTGTCGGCCAAGAATTTATTCCACGGAACAAGAACAAACTGGCCTCTCTACGTCGGGCCATTGAAATCTGCGACGTATAGTCCGTCTTTCACGCTCTGACAAGCGGGACGATACCTGCAAAATCGAAAAACTCTTGTGGCTCCGGCCGTGAGGCCGAGGAGCGTTTTTCAGTGCACTAAGGGTAGCATCCCCCTCTTTAAACTCCCGTGGGGGCGAGTTGTTTTATTGACTTCTGGCCTTTCGTCGACGGGGCTTCGATCGCTTGGTCGATTTGGATTGTGAAGGCTGATCGGATTGGAGTAGGGGATCGTGATAGCGCTTCTCTAATTGCCGAAGAGTTTGTTGCAAGGCATGGAGTCGAGACTGCATGCTGGGTTCCCTTGCTAAATCTCGCGTTTCCCAGGGATCATGCTTCAAGTCAAAAAGGAGGTACTTATCAATGGGCGGATACCAAATGAGTTTATAGTCGCCTTGACGAACCATTCGTTGCCGATCCGGTCGATAGGCGGCATAAATCGTTGGGTATTGAACCTGGCGTTCGCCACGGATCAGAGGCATCAGGCTCCGGTACACCACCCAGGAGGGAATCGGTACACCGGCCCATTCCAGGGTCGTAGGCATGATGTCCTGCATATAGACGGGGGTATCAATCCGTTTGCCTTTCGGGATACCAGGACCGTACAGGGTCAAAGGCACCCGCACGCTATGCTCAAACATACTCTGTTTCCCCATCAACCCATGGCATCCGATGGCCAGCCCATTGTCTGCAGTGAAAATAATCAAGGTGTTTTTCTCCAGATGAAGCCGACGGAGGGTGTCAAGGATACGGCCGATCTGATCATCGGCATGGGTAATAATGGCATAGTATTCTCGACGATGGACCCGGATGGCATACGGCGTGCGCGGGAACGGAGCGAGCCGTTCGTCTCGCAAGGATTTTCCACAGCCCATCGCGTCTTTGTACGGATATTCCGGCATGAAGTTTGGAGGTAAGGAGATCTTGTCGATGGAATACCGTTCTACGTATTCCTTTGGGGATTGCCGGGGGTCGTGTGGGGCATTGAAGGCCACGTAAAGGAAGAAAGGTCGGGATTTTCCGGCGGCCTGTTCGAGGAAGGAGCAGGCATCGTTGGCCGTTACGACACTCCAATGTGTGCCTCCCTGCCAGTAGCCGCCTAGGGATTTGTCCCACGGTTTCCAAGGATCGGGTTTCCCCTCGATCGGACGGTTGTAGGCACTGGGGACCGAGCGAGGCATTCCGGGACGGACGTGACGAACATGATCAAAGACATTGGTGATGTTGGCCCGCACATGCCATTTGCCGGTCATATACGTCTCATATCCGGCTTTATGAAGAAGCTGGGCCCAGAATTTGCCTTCCCGAGCCCATTGATTCAGCCGGGGTTCTGCAGCATGGGCATCCCATACCGCCAATCCCGTATTCAGACAGGTCCGGCTGGCCACACAAACCGCACCGTGCCAGGCCCCCATGATGTACGCATTGGAGAAGATCGTCCCTTCCTTAAAAAGTCGATCGATATGAGGGGTTTGCACCTCTTGATTTCCCAGCGCATGGATGGCCCACCACGTCAGATCGTCCATAAAAAGAAAGAGGATATTGGGACGTTTGGGGACTGACTGGGCCTGCAGCTGCAAGGCCGGGCTTCCGAAAAGGAAAGCTCCCGCGACCCATCCTACTAGGAACGACTTTGCGATTTTCATGGGACTTATTTTGGGAACACCATCCAGAGACGGTCAATGGAGATGTCATCCTTGGAAAAAGGAAAGCGATTTGCGATCCTGTGTGGGAAATTGCGTTGCGGATGAGAATTTTTTCATACTGCTTTTCCTGCAATGAATTTACATGAATATCAATCAAAAGAACTGCTTAAGAAGCGAGGAGCTCCGGTTTTGCCGGGACAGGTGGCTGAAACTCCGGAACAAGTAGGGCAAATTCTCCAAGAACTATCAAGCCAATGGCAGGGTCCTTGGGTTATTAAATCCCAGATTCATGCGGGTGGTCGCGGCAAAGGACATTTCCGGGATGGTTTTCGGGGAGGAATTCATTTGGTCCATAAGGTAGATAAAGCCATTGAAGTGGCCAAACGAATGCTTGGAAACACCTTGATCACTGCCCAAACCGGTCCGGCGGGACGAGTGGTGCGAAAAGTCTTGGTCGAGGCAGCCCCAAAGGTTTTGAAAGAGTTCTACGTGGCCGTGTTGCTGGATCGAAGCCGAGCAGTGCCAATGATCATGGTTTCCTCTCAAGGAGGGGTGGAAATCGAGCAGGTTGCCAAAGAACATCCTGAAACCATCCATCGGGAATGGATCGATCCGGGAATGGGTTTTCAGCCTTATCAGGGTCGGAAACTGGCCAAGGCCTTGGGGTTGTCCGGGAAACGGATCCTGCAAGCGGCCCAGTTGCTGGGGACTCTGTATCGGACCTGGGTGGAATGCGATGCCTCGCTGGTTGAGATCAATCCGTTGGGACTGGTGGAATGGCCAGGGGAAGGAGAACGACTGGTGGTATTGGATGCCAAGATGAAGTTGGAAGACAACGGCCTGGCCCGGCATCCGGACCTGGCGGCCCTGCGGGATTGGTCTCAGGAGTCACCGCTGGAGGTCGAGGCTACCCAGCTAGGGCTCAATTACATCAAGCTGGATGGTGATATTGCTTGTCTGGTCAACGGAGCCGGTCTGGCCATGGCCACAATGGATATGATTCAGCATTTTGGCGGGGAGCCGGCCAACTTCCTCGACATAGGCGGAGGGGCTTCGGTGGATCAAGTCGCAGGGGCCTTGCGAATCATCCTGAAGGATCCCGGAGTGCGGGCCATCCTGGTCAATATCTTTGGCGGGATCATGGAATGCGATGTCATTGCTCGGGGGATTGTGCAAGCGGCTCGAGAGACCTCTTTTCACCTTCCGCTCGTCGTGCGCCTGGAGGGAACCAATATGGAGGAAGGGCGACGAATTCTTGAGGAGTCCGGACTTCCGATTCAATCAGCTTCCAGCTTAGATGAGGCTGCCCAGAAAGTCATCCAGGCGGCGCGGGGATAAGACTTTGAAAAAGCCGAAAGATCAGGAACCGTTTCAGAGAAGGGGAAGAAAGATTCATGGCGATTCTCGTACAACCGGAGACACGGGTTCTCATCCAAGGGATTACCGGCAGTTACGGCGCACGACATGCTCGTTTAAGCTTGGCTTACGGGACCAAGGTGGTCGCCGGAGTCACACCGGGGAAAGGCGGGCAGAAGTTTGACGGCAAAATCCCAGTGTTTGATACGGTAGAAGAAGCTGTGCGCGAGACCGGTGCCACGGCGTCGGTCGTCTTTGTTCCTGCCCTGCTTGCCGCGGACGCCATCCTGGAAGGTATTGAGGCGGGGTTGGATGTCATTGTCTGCATTACCGAAGGGATCCCGGTCTTGGACATGGTTCGCGTCCGGCAGGCTTTGCAGGGGGCCAAGACCAAGTTGATCGGGCCTAACTGTCCGGGAATCGTCACTCCAGGCTGGCAAGAAGGAACCGGGTGTCGTCTTGGAATCGCCCCTTCCTATATCTTCCGACGCGGGACCGTAGGGGTCGTTTCTCGAAGCGGAAGCCTTACTTACGAAGCCGTGTGGCAATTGACCCGCTTAGGCTTGGGTCAAAGCACCTGCGTCGGCATCGGAGGCGATCCAATCCATGGCCTCAGTCACCTGGACGTGGTCAAAATGTTTATGGAAGATCCCCAGACCGAGGCCATTGTGGTGATTGGGGAAATCGGGGGAACCGAAGAAGAAGAGCTGGCCGCCTGGGTCAAAGAACATGGGACCAAGCCGATCGTTGGATTTATTGCTGGGGTGACGGCGCCTCCAGGACGACGGATGGGCCATGCGGGAGCCATTATCTCCGGCGGTCAAGGAACCGCCCAGAGCAAAATCCAGGCCTTTCGAGAAGCCGGAATCGTTGTCGCTGAAACCCCATCCGTCATCGGGGAAACCCTCTACCAATTGATCCGATAAGAAAACCACTTGAAGGAGGTTGGGGATCAGCGGATAAAACTTCCCCGTTTAGAAGAATGAAAGACGCGGAATGGATTGGGTTGATTTCGGAATAACCTGGTTTTGTGTAACCCTATGGTACC
>CAZBKV010000111.1:0-7586 GCA_964492575.1 uncultured Verrucomicrobiota bacterium
ACTCGGTGCTCCACCGCCACAACCTGTATCGGCGTTCGGGAAGGAAATGGTTAAGGAATAGGCATTGTGGAACGGGCCGCAATCCAACTCCCAAGTCAACTGACCAGAAATGTGGCAAACGTTGCTGTTCAGCTTAGAAATATGCCGTAAGAGTTTCCGTACCGGCTCAGGGGTATCTGGACCTGGTTCTGGAATTCCTATCTTCACCTTCTTTGCCTCAGACGGTGTCCGATGGACCCGCCGAATCGTCAAGGGAATCGTCAAAGTACTCCGCGCCGGCAGGGTTCCAATCTTGTCGATCAAGGGAATAAATTCCCATTTCGGATGGGTGGGAAGATGAAGCTCGGCATCTTCGGCTGCAATCAAGCCGTGATTGGTAATCTTTAGATTAATCTGAGTCACATCTGCCGTAATCTCTGACAGATCGATAACCGCCGGCTCAATCGTAATCACCGGGGCCGGGACAACGGTCTCAAATTCCGTCTCAATGGTGATCTTGTAGTGATCCTCAATCTGAACCGGCTCGACTTTCCAGGTGTAACGAACGGTCTGGCGAGAGATAAATGCTGTGACCTCATTCGTTGTTCCTGCCTCGACCAAGAGGGTTTGCCGGAACGAGGTATGTCGAGGAGCCGTTACTTCGATGTCGTAGTACCCTTCGGTGAGATCTTTCACCAGGACGACCCCATTGGTATCCGTCGGCCGGGCGGTAATCAGATCATGCGTATAGCTATCCCGAATCCGAACCGTGGCATTCGTCACTGGCGGCGAACCTTCAGCGTAATAAGTAAACTCATCCACCACCCGAACCGAAAGGTTCCCCTTCTCTTCCGAAAGCAGACGGAAATGGAACGGAACATTCAGGGACACGCCCTCTCCGATAATGGCCAATCCTCCATCATAGTTTCCTAAAGCCATATCTTCGGATGGCTTGAGCAAAATGCTGATGATATTCGAGGCCCCCGGCTCCAACGAAGGCAGCGGCATTGGCGTAGCCAAACTCATCCAATCCACATCCGGCATGGCGACATGGATCGGTCCGGTCTCTTTCCCACCTTCGTTTCGAATCATTAATTCCAGAGTCCGGGCCTTACCTCGAAGCATGCCGGAAACCAACTGTCGGGGTACGGCGACCAGACGGGGTCGCAAGGCCTCCACCGTCACTCCCATCCCAAACCGTACGGTAATCCCTTCGGCACTGGTCACTCGGAACCAAAGCTCCCCACCCGGTGATGAGGCATCCACAGCATGGAGATGGTAATTTAAAGCAATCTGACCATCTCCCGGCAGCGTGTTTGATTCCAGCTCAGCTTGAACCTCCACATTGGACGGCTTCTTCTCGATCTCCAACTGCAGTCCGGTCAAAGGAATCGGACTCAGATTGACCAAAGTCGTCGAGCCATCCAATGTCTTCCCTTCCACCACCCGCACATTCTGGGTCTCCGGTTCAAAACGCATGCCTAGGAGGGTGAAGGTATCCTGCACCGGAGTCTCTTCGACGCCGGGATGATCGGCTCCGACCTCATAATATCCGGCCTCGGTCGGCAACGGATTCCAGGTGACCCGATACGTCCCATCGGGACCGGTCAACGCCGAGATCACCCGTGTCGTCCCCCGAACGGTAATGTGGATATTCACCAGGACTGAAGGAACCGGCCGCCCCAACGAATTGGTGGCTACTCCATAAAACTCGATTGGTGTCCCTGCCGGAGCCCGTTCGGTATCCGTCTGAACCGAAGCCCGGTAGGCCGGCACAACATGAATCGGACGGGTCGAGATCCGGATGTTATTCTCTTCAAGCCCCTCGGCAATCTCATCCAAAACATCGGTCTCCACAATGACCCAGTAATCTCCCACCTTCAGAGGAGACTGCGTCGCTAGCGTTTGCTCGAAACGCTCTCCAACCGGTAAATGACCGTCGAAACGGTACTGCCCGACCAACCGATCGTCCCCTACCACCGGATCATCCGAAAGATAGACCCGCGTCAACCACTCTCCATCTACGGTCACCAATCCCTGGTTTGCCACCGAATAGGTGAGGTTAAAGAGCGTATCACTTTCCACCATTTCCGGAGCCTCAATCTTGCTGATGACAAGATCCGGCAGATCACGATCCGTCACCACCAGGTAATCCTCCCCGGCCGTATAGCCTTCTGCCGTGGCACGAATAATGACTCGCTGATCCCTGTCCGCTTCCCCGTCCGAAATCGTAGTAATCGGTACGGTCACACTCTCCTGCCCGGCCGGGATCAGAACCGAACCGGGAACCGTCGCTTCCGTCGTATCGCTGCTGCTCAAATGCACGACCAGTGCCGGACCGCCGCCGGTATTACGCCGGATCGTGGCCACGGTAGCTGGATGCTGCCCTTCCCCGACCAAACGTCGTTGGACCTCGACGAAGAGCGTCGGGCCATCATCGTCCGTGACCGTCACAGAGAGCTCAGCCGGTTCGCCTAAACGCACATCGACCGAGCTGGCTAGCACGTAGGCACGAATCTGTGCCTGTTGGGGGCCGTCCACCCGGTCGTCGTCCACGGCCGCCAGCGCTACGGTGACGCTGGCTTGATTCCCGGGGATCGTCACCGTGTGCGGAACCTCCACCGCCGACGGATCGCTACTGGTTAAGGCAACCCGAATCGAACGAGGTGTCACCGGATCCCGCGTAATGGTCAATGCAGCAGCCTGTGCCCCATCCCCTTCGCTAAACGTCTGTTTGTCGACGGAAAGCTGAAGGGTCGGGATATCATCATCCTGAACCGTCACCTCGATAACCCCCGACCGATAGCCTGTAGCAAAGGCGGTAATTGTGTAGCGTTGGGTAGGTTCCAGCACCCCATCATCCGCGGCGACAATCTCAAACGTAGCACTCCGCTGACCGGCGGGAATCTGAACCAACTCCTGAATAATCAATTGATTGGAAGTAGGATTATCCAAACCAACCACCAAGGGCTGATCAGTTGGGCCTTCTCGGGAAACAGTCCCTTGGATCGACTGGCCTTCCCGGACGACATTAGTACTTACGGTCAACCACAACCGCGGTACATCCGTATCCAACACCACAATTGAATCCGAGGCCGGATCAAAACCAGGTGCCTGGGCCGTCACGGTCACCGTCTGCGGCCCATCCAAAACCCCGTCCTGAAGCACGCGGACGGTGAATCGGGCTTCCCCAGCCCCGACCGGAATTTCCACGCTGTTCGGAATCTGGATCTCGCTCGGATCCCCATTGACTAACGTGACGGTCAAGGGAACCGATCGATCGCCGCTTCGAGATACGATGGCTTGGAACGTAGGTGGTTGGGCATCCTCCCGAATCTCAGCCAGAGGAATGTCCAGGGTCAATCGACGGGGAATCCGCATCGTCGTTTGACTCACGGCACGATTATTGTCTTCCCGATCTTCCAACACTTCGTCCCGGATATCCGTGGTCACAGCAATATGAACTTCCCCGGCAAACACATCCGCCGGCAAGGTCAGTTGAACCGTTCGGGAAAGCGAAGCACCCGGAGCCAATCGATTCGTCACTTCCGTAAACCCGACCACACGGGTTCCCAACGTCGGATGAAGGAGGACAATCTCCTCGTGCCAAGGACCAACTGCTTGGGCCGTCCCTTGATTCACAATGCGCCATTGAAGGGAAAATGGTTCGCCTGGAACACCCTCTGCCGGTGGGGTCACGTCCTGCACCACGAAATCCGGCATCGGCGGGCGTTGAATTTCCAACGGCTGTCCCAGCCGGTTGTTGGCCTCCGACAACTCCGGCACGGCATTCCCGTAATCTGTATCCACCACGATCCGATACGCTCCCGGCGGATGATCCCGATCGAAAGGAATCGTAATCTCCACCGCATTGGTATAGCCCTCGCCGGGTTGCAGTTGGGTTACCGGAGCCGGTACGGTAGCAAACGCTTCCCCTTCCTCCACCGGGGCCGAACCCGGAACCAGCCAAACTCGATCCACCCAACCCGCTGTGGTTGCGAGACTTCCTTGATTGGTAACACCCCATTGGACCGTCACGGTCGTCCCAGGCAACACAGTCTCCGGCGCCTGGACAGCACCGATCAAAAGGTCCGGTGCCCGAATCAAGACCGGTTCGGCTCGAATCGCCCGATTGTTTCCTTCATCCCGCTCGGCAATATCCTTCTGAACATCCACCTCGACCATCAGGTAGCGCGTCCCCGCTTCATTGGCAGGAAGGACCAACGTTTGTGAACGCACCACCTGTCCACCCGGCGGCAAGTCTTCTCCCGCAGTAATCATCGCCACAAGCTGCCGCCCTCGACCATCAGGCGAACGAGCCAGATAAATCGCTTCCCGCCAAGGAGCGTGGACGGTCTGGGTACTCTGGTTCAATACGGTGTATTGAAGTTGAATGGGAACCCCCACGGCGACGGATCCGGGAGCAATGATGTCTCTCACCGCCAAGTCCGGCAAAAGATTAGGATCCAACGGTTTCTCTACCACACGAACCTGTGTCCCTAAAAACACGGCTGGCACTTCTTCGGCCACAGCATTGGCGACCATCCGTTGAACCGGCTCGTCTCCTACGGTAAGATCCACCGACCCGACAGGTTCATCGGCCTGAAAACGCAATCGGGCCAATTCCGCCCAACCAGCCGGAAAAGCCGTTCCTACTCCTTTGGCCACACTGATGCCAATCCGACCGGCCCCAAGCTGATTCGTATTCACTAGAAGCATTCCCCCATCGAGATCTCCGCCTGGGACCACCTCGACAAAATGGAGTTTTGTGGGATCGAACTGAACACTCAACGCCACCGCCGCTTCATCGCCTAATGCGTAAAACTCCAGCGGAACGGCAAACGCCTCCCCGGCATAGCCCGTGCGTCCGGCCAGACGAACCAAACGGCCCACAACCAATTGCGCCTCCTGGCTGGTAGCGGAACCGACCATGTTTTGCACCACGACAGAATACCGACCGGCATCGGCCGGCTGAACATTGGTCAGAACAAGAACCTGGTTTGTGGCCCCTTCCAGCGGTTTTCCATCTTTTCGCCACTGATAAGACAACGGCTCGGTTCCCATAGCCACGACATTAAAAGTCACCGTAGAACCAGGGGCTCCGGCGGTGGTTTCCGGTTGGACCGTAATGCGAGGCGGATGCAAAATGGTGATCTCTCCGTCCTGGGTCATAAACGATCGACTATGCCCACTGACGTCTATCATTTCAAAGTCCACCGGACTCTGGACAAACCGTAAGGAGGTACGGTTCGTCTGCCCAATGGCCTGGAAGGTCACCCGGCAAACCACATGATCCCCTGGGTCAAACCATTCTCCCGGCGGCAAACTGCACATGATGCCCAGCAACCCTTCATCCAAGCGAGAGACATTAGCCAACACGGTCGTCCCATCCCCACT
Organism: uncultured Verrucomicrobiota bacterium; assembly: GCA_964492575.1. GTDB lineage: Bacteria > Verrucomicrobiota > Verrucomicrobiia > Limisphaerales > CAZBKV01 > CAZBKV01. The sequence continues at coordinate 5,377 of CAZBKV010000111.1, forward strand.
CTGCAGTCCTGAGTACCGAAGCGTGTCTCGATCGAACTGTAAGGAACAACCCATCGCCTGTTCTCCCCCTAATGCCGTCAAATGCAATTCCACGACCCCAACTTGTCCCTCCACAATCTCGGTAGGTTCCACTCGTAGGATCCGAGCTTCCGTGGACAAGCCGATGAAAACCACTTGACTGGTGACACTCCCCAGCTCGTTCGTCACTACGACGGAATAGGGTCCAGCTTGATCCTGGGTAACCGCAGGAAGTTCCAGGATGCGATTAGTAGCTCCGGGAATCAGATCCTCTCCATGATACCACTGATAAAACAACGGTGGGGTTCCTCGAACCACAACTTCCAAACTCACTCCTTCGCCGGCATGAAGGACCTGCCCCACCGGTTGCCGCACGATGACCGGCCGCAAACCTTCGATCAGACTCACGGGTAACCCCTCGGCTGTGGCCTCGCCCAGATCGGCAATCTGACTGTCGGTCAATAACGTGTCATAGAGCTGAATGCTATTGACATACCCAGCTGCCGTCTCGCCGTTGTTCTCTGTGAAAAGGAGGAAGGTCGAACCGATGGACCACCGGCCATCCACACCTCCACTGAGGTCCTGGGTTCCAACGAGCTTTCCGTCGATGTACTTGCGCAAACGTCGATTCGTCTGATCCACCACAAACGCCACCCGATGCCATTGGCCGGGCTCGATCGTGCCACTGTAATTTCCACTGATTCCAATCCCGTTATTCGTCCCGACATAGAACTCGGCATCGTCGGTATTGTCAGGATTGGTCTGAAGCAACGCGCGCCACTGGCGATCGGACTCGGGTGGGTACATGATGTCAAAAATAATAGTGTATTGATTGAGCCGCTGGCCGCCGCCATTGGCCCGATGGATATGACCGCGATAGCCCTGTTGGGAGGTCGCTGCCGGAAAATGCATTACCCCTGCCGGACGTCCGTGGATGGATTCGGTGGAAAACTCGGTGACCGATTCGGTGTCTCCTACGAATTCCAAATCCTCTCCGACCGTGGCACGCAGGTCTCCCTGATCAAAGTCCCACTGGGCAATCAATCCGGGCCGAAGTCCTGAGCTGACCGTCAGAGTCACCGTCCGGCTGGTCACCACTCCTGCTGCATTCCGAACCTCCACCGAATATTGCCCGGCATCTTGAGGTTGAACGCTTCGCAGGATCAGGCGAGCATGCGTGGCTCCTGGAACAGGTTGCCCATCTTTGTACCACTGATAAGAAGGTGTCACGGCGCTTTCGGCCTCGACTTCAAAGAAGGCATTCGCCCCGGCTACCACCGTGACATCCTGAGGCTGTCGCACAATACGAGGCGGAGATAAGGCCTGGATCGTCAGAGTGACGACCCCAAATTGCGCTGGAATGGTTGTCCCGTTGGCATCGACGACTTCCCGCTGCACCGGGGTATCCCCAAAACGCAGAGTCGTCGTTCCGGTCGTGGTCCCAGCTCGAAAGCGCAATCGTAAGAGAGGATGGACCCCAGCGGCAAAGGACTCGCCGGTCGGACGCGAAAACACGGCACCGACCCGCCCCTCGCTGCTCTGGGTTACATTGATGAAATAAGTATGACCGGCCTTAGGATCAGCACACTCCGCCCCTAGAAACTTCAAACGGTTTGCGTCAAACTCGACACTAAACCCAACCGCATTCTCTGTCCCTTCTGCATGCAGCAGGACCGTGACCTCGAAAGGCTGCGTAGCAGCCACCGAATCCGGTCCTTGCAACTCCAGAGTCGGTGCGGCCTGAAGAGCCCAGGCACAAACCAACACGGTTCCCAATCCCACCAGACGATGCGCTTTCATATGTGACTCCAGACAAATCGTTCGCTTGGAAATTCCGATCTTTTCTCTCGAGATTTATTCTCCAATCGGCACCGCTCGGAAGAAACGGGCTTGTGTTCCCGTTTCCGGTGCAAATTGGATCGGCAACAAACCATCCGACCCGGCCTGCCAGACCCCCAGCGGTTGCCAATGCTGCAAATCGTCTGAGGTCTCGATCCGGTAGGTCTGCCCCGGCACACCGACAAAGGTCAACTGCGCCCCTTGGGCTGCCGGATCGACCCACCAGGTTCCTTGGACCGGTGGCGTGCAGGTATAGACCGCGGCATCCGGCTCTAACGGAACCGACTGCGCCGTCACCGTAGCCGCTTCCAACCGAATCGGGTTGTTCCCTAAGGTCAAAGCCTTGACCCCGG
>CAZBKV010000112.1:0-5491 GCA_964492575.1 uncultured Verrucomicrobiota bacterium
TCTGTGTGCTGGTTCTTATCTCTGGAACCCTCGGCGGTATGAGCCGGAGAAAGTCTTGCAGGAGGCCTTGGCAGCTGTGGCGGGGACCAGAGCGGTGAAGGCTGCCTTGCGGTTTCGGGATGCGTTTTATGTGCTTTGGGATCGGTGGCAAAAACGGCTGGGGAAACTGGAGTCTCTGCTGAAGGGAAAGGCTAAAGTTTCGCTTAATGAGCAGGATCGGCAGCGTTTAAAGACGGATTTGCAGAGGCTGGATGCGGCTTGGGCGGCGTTTCGATCCGTTTGTCAAAATCCTACCTTAGTTTACGAATGCGAGGCAGAGGTCCAACGCTTTGCCGGATATCGCCGAATCGCAAGGCTGCCGTGATTAGCACTAACCTTCCTGGTGGGTCTTTTCTTGCTGGCCAACCAGCTCGAGGGCTTTCTCCACGAGCATCGTAGGGCTAAAGGGCTTGGGGAAGAAACAAGCCGCGCCGGCTGCTTGGGCTTCTGTCTTGGCACTCTCATCTCCTTTGGCGGTGAGAACAATGACAGGGATATTCCGTGTGGAAGGATGATTTTTCAGCTCCCGAAGCGCCGTGATCCCATCCATATTCGGCATCAAAATATCCATCACAATTACAGAAGGAATGTTTTCTTGCGCCAGACGGACGGCTTCTGCCCCATCTTCGCACTGCAGGACTTCAAACCCGGCGCGCTCAAAGCTGGATTGGAGGAGGCGCTGCATGAAACCAGCGTCTTCCGCAATCAAAACTCGTTTGGATTTTTCCTCAGTTTCCATAACCTGCCCGCTTCCACGGGACCGAACAGAATTGGTATCGTCTTTTATCCTCTTTTTTCTCCTTTTAGTGACATGGAAAAGTGTGTTTGGTTACATCCTTTTTGGGTCATTTTGCTCGTTTTAGCCGAATTTGCAATATCTGGACAAAGAAATTGGCTTTATCGCAACAGAAGCGAGAGCTTCCCTAGGGTTAGGTAGAAGGTCAGGGTGCATAGGTCGGTTAAGGCTAAGGCGAGAGGGCCGGAGGCGACTTTGGGATCGACGCGTAAGGCGTGGAGGATCGAGGGAATGGTAAGACCGATCGTTCCGGCCCCACACATAGCAAAGAAGATCCCCCCGCCGATCGTCGTAGCGGAGACAACCGATCCTTTCCAAAGCCAGCTTACCAAGCCGACGAGAATTCCTGCTGTACTCCCGAGGAGGGCAGCGGTTTGGAGCTCTTTTTTCCATGAGCGGAGGAACCAACGCCATGTCGGCCGAACCGCATGGAGGGCTTGGATGGCTAGGGTCATGGCTTGGATGCTGATGCTCTCGCCCAGGCCCAGGACGAGGGTTAGGAAAAAGGCCAGTTCCAGGGCTTGGGCGAGGGTCTTCTCGAACATACTGGTGAGCAACGCACAAAGCAGACCGGTGCCGATGGTGGCCGTCAACCAAGGAAACCGGATCTTGAACGAACGGAATGGGGAGGCCCGCTGGATTTGGGAGATTCGGAAACCGATGATCTCAAAGATCTGATCGGCGTGTTCTCTCTCGGCCACGTTGATTACGCTTTGGGTGAAGATGGTTACATCGACCACGCCGAGGACGCGGCGTTGTTCATCCACTACTGGAAAGGCCAAGAATCGGTACATCAAGAACTGTTCACAGGCCTCCAGGATGGTTGCGGTATGGGGAATGGCGATTACGTGGGAGATCATGATTTCCCGGAGGTGTTTCTGGAGCGGGGCCGTTAAGAGGCGCCGGGTCGGCATCACCCCTACCAATCGATCCTGGCTGTCCACGACGTAGAAGTAGACGATTTTCTCTCCTAACCCTTCGGATCGGATCTGCTCTAGAGCCTTTTGGACGGTGAGGTTTTCCTGCAAGCAGGTCACATCGGTTCGCATCACAGTCGTGACCGGTTGTTGCAGGTCGTGAATCGGACTTTCAGGAGTAGTGGTTTTTGCTTCGGTTTCCGGTTCTGTTTTCATGAGCCGCTCCACGCTTCCTTGCTTTGGAGGCTGTGTCAAGTCGAAGTCCTTCGGGAAAACGAGACTCCTTTTCTTTCAGATTTCTTTCCAGACCTGAGAGGAGGTAGGGAGAATTTTTCGGGTTACCCCCCAAGGGGGATTTTCCGTATAAAAAGCATCGTATGAAAAGGACACTTAGGCGGATGTGGAGAGACATATTCACAGGATGGATTGCGGTCTTTTGCATTTTTTCAGTTTTTCCTGGAGTTGAGCGACAGGTTCAGGCGGCGGTTTTGTCGTCGGGTTCTTCGCCTTCGGCTCAGGCGGTCCAGATCATTCGAGATCGTTGGGGGGTGCCCCATATCTTCGGCCGAACGGATGCCGACGCCTTTTATGGGCTGGGGTATATCACGGCGGAGGATCGGGGATTTCAGATGTGTCTGAATCGGCGGATCATTCAAGGTCGGCTTGCGGAGACCGTTGGTTTGGTGCGACGAAGTCGTCGGAATCAGACCTCTCTGGATTATGATCTTCGGATGCGAACCTTTGGGTTCTATCGGGCGGCGCAGCAGGTGGTTCAGGCCCTGGATTCCGAGACGTTGCAGATGCTTCAAGCGTATTGTGATGGGGTTAATGCCTGGTTTGCCCAGAATCGGGACCGATGGAATCCGATGTTTCAAAAACTAGGATTCCGGCCGGAGCCGTGGACCCCGGCGGACTGCATTGCGGTCTGGTGGCATATGGGACAATTCTTTGCTTCGGATGGGACACGGGATTGGATCGCCCTGCAGAATGCCCGACGTGGAGGGAGTTTCGACCGCGACGGGCGAGGTCTACCAGGTGGTCGATCGGGCAGGATGGGGAGCCGACGGTCCTTTCTACAAAACCGTCCGGCAGCCGACGATGAAGCTGCCGTGATTCAACGAGAAGACGTCTCCGAAGCCTGGCTTCGGCGGGTGCTGGATTTTGCCCGCAAGCATCATCTTAGTCCGGCAGGAGGAGCGAAAATCGGTCAGACCCACTTCAGCCATGCTTGGGTGGTAGGAGGAAAGAAGACCACCACCGGGGCGGCCGTGCTGGTCAGCGATCCTCAAACCCTGGTCCGAAACCCTTCTATGTTCTACGAGTGGCATCTTGTGGGAGCTACCTTTAATGTTCGCGGGATTGGGGTGCCAGGAAGCCCGATGATTTTGATCGGTTTTACTCCTTATGTGGCCTGGGGACTGACGGCATTGGGGGCTGATCAAGCGGATCTGTTTCTCCTGAAGACCGATCCGGATCATCCGAACCAATACTGGTTTGATGGACGATGGTGGCCGGTGCAGGTCCAGGAAGAGGTCTTTCGGGTACGAGGGGGCCGTCCGGTCCGGAAGCAGATCCGTTGGACGCGGTTCGGCCCGGTGGTTAACGACCTCGTGCTCGGAAAGCCGAGAGGAGTTTTGGTGGTGTTAAAACGCATTCCGATTTGTGAGACCGATCGAGAGACGATTCAAGCCGCTCTTCCGATGTGGCGGGCTCAAAACGCTAAGGAGTTTCACCGGGCGCTTCGGCTCTGGCGGTTCCCCTCTGCCAACATCGTCTTCGGAGACCGGGAAGGGCATATCGGCTATCGAGTGTTAGGGGCTTTTCCGTTGCGATCCCCAAACGATCCTTCCCATGGACAAATGGCTCATTGGGTTCGCACACAGGAAGATGACTGGCAAGGGTTTGTTCCGTTTGATCTGTTGCCACACGTTTTGGATCCGAAAAGCGGGATTCTTTTCAGTGCAAACCATCGTCCCATCGGCTCTTGGTATCCGATTCCAATAGGGCTGCGAACCGGTGGCGGAGGCGATACCGTACGATCCTGGCGGCTACGGGAACGGCTGTCGGCCAAAAAGAAGTTTACTCCGAAAGATGTGTTGGACGTTCACTACGACGCGGTGAACCCTGCTCGGCGGACGATTGTTCAGCTCGCTTTGTGGCTGCGGGACCATCAATCCATCCCATGGACCACGAACGAGCTGCGGGCCCTGCAGATCTTGGAACGTTGGTACAAGGAGGGAGCGAAGAGCGATCTACGCTGTCCTGGAGCCGCTTTGGCCATGGAACTGGACACCTTCTTCCGGATCAGCGCTACTCCCTTGGCCGCTATTTATGGTGGGGGAGAGTCCGGACTGGCTTATTTTCTCAAGACGGTCTCGAAACGACTGGCTACCGATTCGAAGGCCCGTTTGAAACCGATGGAGATCGCGTTTATTCGGCATTCTCTTCAAACCGGATGGGAGCGAGCCGTCCGAAAATACGGTCCTGACCCGAAGCAATGGAACCGCAAGGCTCTTCAAATGATCATGCGGCGGCGAATGGGGTATTGTGACAGCCTGGATGGTTTTCCTGGGGTCGATCCGGAATATGCCCTTTCGGTTCCTGCCCTGACGCGGGTGGATGGCGGGACCATTGCTTCCCAACTTTCCGAAAGCTATACGCAATGGGTTCCCTGGGATGATCGGGCCGGGGCAAAGGCCTTTTTGCTTTTGGGGCCCTGGGGGCGCCCCGACAGCCCCTGGCGAACAAATCGAATCAAAATGTGGCAGAAAGGAGAGCTCTATCCGGCACCTCTTTCTCGAAAAGCAGTTTTGCGTTGGAAAGCCGAAGAAATTCCGGTCCCTTCACGGAAGGAGTGACTTTTCCGGTGCACAGCCGGAGACGTTCGAATCCGGCTTAGCATCCGAAGGCCATGTAGCTACCGTCGTAAGGGCGGTAACCTAGAGTTCATCCGAAAGATCGGCTGGGTGGTTTGGATGAAGAGTTCCTGGGGGAGAAAAAACGCCGGATGAGGGCATGACCGCAACGGGTTGGGGGATCAAAGAAGGAATTTGTTGCGGCGGCTTGATGACAAGCCGTCCTACCTAGCCCTGGGCATTCAAAAGAGAATTGAAAGGTAGGGCGCGCTGTCCTCAGCGCGCCGGGGAGAGGGGGATGAATTTTTATGCGGCGGTTTGAGGACAAACCGCCCTACCTAGCCTTGGGCATTCGAACGGGAATTGAAAGGTAGGGCGCGCTGTCCCCAGCGCGTCAAGACAGAAAAATTGACTGATACCTTTTTGGGACAACCCTAGGTTTGAAGACATAAAAAACGCGGATCTTTGAGGATCCGCGTGAAGAGGTTATGGGATTTGAAGACTTGCCTAGTTCCTCTTTAATTCATCCAGGCGGGAAACTCTTTTGTCCGTTCATGTCCAACGCGCAGATAGCGGCGGTGCCATTTAAAGGTCCAGATGTCTTTCGGGGAGCGGGTGTGTCGAACCGAACCGTCAAAGAAGAGGATGTTGATCCCCCGACCGTGACGGGCGATGGCAAAGTGCATCGATTCATACCCATAACCTTTCCATTGACCGTTGTACTCCGGTGCGGCGTCCTTTTGAGCAATCCGATGATCAGGTCCACCGCCACGCCACATTGCGTCCAAAAAAAGCGGGATCTCTGAGGGGCTGAAAGGCACATTAAAGGATCCCCAGTGATCCTCGGCCTTTCGGCCCTGGATATCTTTATGGGTGTAATAGAT
>CAZBKV010000112.1:5501-7534 GCA_964492575.1 uncultured Verrucomicrobiota bacterium
GCCCCATAGCTGCTAGCGAGGATTCCTTTTACCTGATCTCCCTCAAAATCCGGAAAGGCGTAAGCTGTATGGGGGCCCCCATAAGTCACTAACTGACTTTCTGGGGTGTCCAGGGGACGTTTGACTTCCCCGGGACCCTTCCCCCGGCGTTGTGTCGCAGAAGGACAAAGGAGAAGGTAGGGCTTTTCGTGATAAAACCGGGCCAGAGCTCGCACCCATTCGCCTCGAGCCCACCCTACATCTCCGGTACTAAAGTGGCCGTTGTTATCGTCAGTATAGATTTCCCAGATGATCATCCACTGGTGTAGATTCGACATACATTGAGCTTCGCGGGCCTTTTCTTTGGCCTTGGAGAGAGCAGGTAGCAGCATGCTGGCCAGGATGGCAATAATGGCGATCACGACCAGCAGCTCGATGAGGGTAAAGGCCTGAGTCAGAAGGCCTCTGGTTTGCGGTGTGGATGAGGAGATACGATACATCCTTTTCATAGGGCTTCCTTAGGGTTTCCGTTGGTTTCGGTTGCACCTTCCTTATCTATTAATTAGGAATCCCCCTTCTTTCCCAGAAGGGGGAAAGCGATTTCTTTCATGGCTGAACGCTTCGATAGAATTGCATGGGTTCGGATGGAGCCACGACGTAAGGACTTGTGGCACCAGGGACATCCTCCCATGGACCTAGTACGCTAGAAGCCTTCTGGAGCTTGCCGGTAAATTCGATCTTTACCTGCCCTTGCTCCAGCGAGATAGAGATCGTCGGTTTCTGGGGTGGGGCCCACTCTCGGGAGCGGTAACAACGCAGCGCGTTCGGATCATTCGGATCATTCAGCAGGCTAAGAGAACCATCTTCATTGACAGTCCACCATTCAAAGTTTGCCCAGCCTCCGTCTTCTTGGATCACGATTCGGAACGGATAGACTCCTGCTTCTGGAACAAGTACGCCGAAACGATACTCACGGGTGTCGTTTCCTGGCACATCCTCATTGACTTCGCTGACAACGAAGGCTGGATCTTTGCCAATGCTCACTTGGAGGCCGTCTAGATGTTCTTTCAGGCGTTGACCATCCTGATAGCTGATCATCATCACCGGAATCGTGATCTCCGGAGCTGTTCCTCCCATGATGATCGGGAAGGCATTCGTCTCGTTATCCGCGATAATCACGGCCACTGCTCCGGCGTTCTGCGCATTGAGACATTTTTCGACAAAGGTGCAATCCCCTCGATCGATCAAGGCAACCTTTCCTTTCAAATCCAGATTGGCGAACGCATTGCTATCGCATCCGGTCCCGCCCACATACACCACGGGGGCCACTAGCGGATCCTCAGGTATTGGGCCACCAAACTCTCCGTTGACACCATTGATGGTCGGCACAGCAGGAACAGGCCCGGCGATCTCTGCCGGTTTCTCTACTTGGAGTAAGTAACGTTGCAGTTTTTCAGCAATCGTAACACGCCACACATTTGGTGTACATACTCCCATCGGATAGAACCCCGGCTCTGGGAAGGCTATATAAGTCCGGATTTCTACAGCGAAATTATTTTCTCCAGTGTTTACAGGATCGATTCCTGGGAAGGGGGCATCGTCAGGGAAGTTCCCGGTATTGTTGGGGATAGAGCGAGCATAGTTGATAAAGTTGGTTTCCACAAAGTAGCCATCCGGGGTAGGTGGCTGGATGTCCGCAATATTGGGTGCTACCAGCCCGGCAAGTACTGTCTCGCCAAATTCTAAGTTGTCAGGCGTATTGTTGTCTTTCGCTTCCACGCGGTAGAAACGGACAAGGAACCCAGGTTCGTTAGTATGCACCGAATCGAGCGGACTCACTAGATCAGTGGGTAACTCGACGTATCCCATCGTTGTGAAGGTCCACTGGTTCGTGGTCGCTGTATCTGCTCCGTTTGCTTTCCATACAAACTGGGCCTCTATTGTTGCCTCCGAAGGCCAGAGCGTATCAGGGCTGTATTTTACAGTGACCTTTCCCGCTTGGCTTTGGATTTGAGGTTGGACTTGCTCACCGTTGACCCAAAGCTGGATGGAAG
>CAZBKV010000113.1:0-7498 GCA_964492575.1 uncultured Verrucomicrobiota bacterium
TGGTCGGCCAACTGAAGCGACTCAAGGAGGGCAGCGACGAGATGAAACCATAAAGAGCCAGCGGCTTGGATCCGAAAGTGAAGAAATCGGGGGTTGCGAAGGTAGAAAGGGGGGATTAAGGGGAAAGTGGGAAAGTTCCTTGCATTGTGAGCTTGACTGGGCTGATATGAGTAAGTGAAGGAGGCGGCGATCTGCTGCCCAAGCGGTCTGTGTGTTCACTATAGCAGCTCTGTTTTTCCGATCGGATACATTTAGGGTTTAAGGATTGCTGAAGATGAGAGGGGGGATTTACACACGATTACTTGAGATCTTTCGCGGTCTTCCTAAATCGACACGGGATGCCCTGGAATGGTGCCTCTATGGGATTCCAGCGGGGGTAGGAGCTACGATGTTCCTGTTGGCTGTCAATTTTATCTACAAAAACACAATTGAGCGTTTTGCCGCTGGATCTCTCGAGGAATTTCTGATCGGCACCTTTGTTACGATTGTGGTGGTCTCGTTGATTTCCGGTTGGCTCTTAAGCAGTTACTGTCCGGAAGCAGCGGGTAGCGGAATCCCCCAACATAAACTGGCGTTTTGGAAAGACTTCGGATACGTCCCCTGGCGGATCCCGATTATCAAGTTCATCGCAGGGGCATTGAGTGTAGGTGGCGGGGTTAGCCTTGGGCGAGAAGGTCCTTCGGTGCAATTGGCCGGTGGATTGGCTTCCGGGGTAGCCGGACTCTTAGGAGAGCCGAAACAAAACCGCCGTGCCGCGGCTGCTGCCGGAGCCGCCGCAGGATTAGCTGCAGCCTTCAATACCCCCTTGGCAGCAATGGTGTTTGTCCTAGAAGAAATTATCACTGACCTCAATAGTCGGTACTTCTTCAGTGCACTGGTGGCCTCAGGAATTGGAGCGCTGGTAGTGCAAAATATCATCGGACCGTATCCGGCTTTCTTGGTGAGATCGACAGAACCTCCCAGCTGGGCTGCCTATCTTTTGACTCCGTTGGTATCCGCCGTTGCTGGAATGGTTGGTGTAGTTTTTCATCGAGGGACAATTGCTCTTCGTGAGATTCAGAAACGGTGGCCGGCTCGTTATGCATGGTTGTATCCGACAATAGGGGGATTAATCACATGGATTCTTGGGGTAGGGGTCTTTCTCTGGTCGAAGCATCTTGGGGTTTTTGGATTGGGATATACCGATTTGACTACGGCTTTGGCTGGAGGGTTGGAATGGAAGATCGCTCTGGTATTGCTGATAACGAAACTTGTTGCAACCATCGCTTCTTACGGTTTTGGAGGCTGCGGCGGCATCTTTGCTCCTACCTTGTTTATGGGAGGGATGGTGGGGGTCGTCTTAAGTGCTCTATGTGGGATGGTGATCTCGTTACGCCCAGAAGATCAACTTTGCCTTACGGTGGTCGGAATGGCGGCTTGTTTGAATGGGGTAGTTTTGGCTCCGATCACCGGGATCTTAATCGTATTTGAAATGACCCACGACTTTGCCCTGGTTCCAGCCTTAATGGTTGGAGCATTGGTCAGTTACAGCCTTGCCAAAAAGATCAATCGAATCAATTTCTACGAGGAACTACTGGAGCAGGATGGTCATCGCTTAGAGCGCATCATCCCTCCTCGTGACTTGGACAGTTGGCAGCAGCTGCCGGTCACGGCTATCGCCAACTTCCAACCGGTGGTTCTGCAGGAGTTAAGTGATGAGGCCATCCGCAAAACCTTGGAAAAATATCCATACGAACGGTTTCCCGTCGTGCAAAATGGGAAGATCTTAGGAATTCTCACCCGACGGGAAGCCGAGGAAGCCTTGGCGGAGATGCGTCCCCCGGTCCTAGAACCAGCTGTAACGTGTACCCCTTCGGAACGGATACAGGACCTACAACATCGCTTGATCCACTCCACTGCCAACATGGTTCTGCTTGTAGAACCCAACGAGGGGAAAATTCTTGGGTTAGTAACACTGCATGATCTGTTGCGAGCCCAGGTATTGATGACGCAAGTGCGAGCCTAACCGGATGAGAACGCTATGGTCCCGCTTTCCATCGTTTCCGAAATATCAGAGTTCCGGTAAAATACGCCTAGGTTGCCACAACGCTAGGCAAAAGTACGACGCACAACCAAAGAAACGGACATCGAAGTCTGGTTAGACATCGATGGACGGGGTGAAACCCAGATCCATACCGGAATCGGTTTTTTCGACCACATGCTGGAACTATTCGCCAAACATGCCATGGTCGATTTAAAGCTTCGGTGTCAGGGCGATCTGCACGTCGACGCCCATCATACCGTAGAAGATTGTGGATTGACCCTTGGCCAGGCCTTTCGAAAGGCGCTGGGGAGTAAGGAAGGAATCCAGCGATATGGGACGGGGTTTGACCCGCGAAATCCCTGGACGGGTGAGAGTTATGTGCCGATGGACGAGTGTTTGGCTCGTTGTGTGATCGATTTTTCCGGACGACCTTACCTGGTCTGGCGAGGGATGGACCAACTCGCCTACAAAGTCCTCGATCAAGAAAAGACCCAAGATATGGCCTGTGCCTTCCGGTTCGGATTGGCTCGAGAGTTTTTCCAAGCCTTTGTGAATGAAGCGCAATGTAACCTTCACATTGAACTCCTCTACGGAGAAGAACCCCATCATATTGTGGAAAGCCTTTTCAAAGCGTTTGGACGGGCCGTCGATCAGGCCTGCCAGAAAGATCCTCGTCGCCAAGGACAAATCCCAAGTACAAAAGGAACCTTGTAACAGTGTGGGTCGGGAGTGAATACCGGTAGGAGAAAGAAACGTCAAACCGATGTCCGAGAACCGGCAATATGAAGACCAATCGGATGAGGTTCTCGCTCGTTGGAGCCAAGAAGGCGACGAGGAGGCCTTTGGTGAGCTGGTTCGACGGCACAGCGGTAAGGTGTACGCAAAGGCATTCCAACTGTTGCGCGACGAACAAGAGGCCTTAGAAGCCTCTCAAGAAGCATGGGTCAAGGCATGGCAAAAACTTGACCAATTTCGTGGAGATGCCAATTTCACCACCTGGATCACGCGGGTCGTGATCAATCTCTGTTTCGATCGAATCCGACGTTATAAACGAACAAGCCGCTGGGCACACGATTCGATTGAGGAGATGAATGAGGCCGGTAAACCGTGGGAGAGCCATCTACCGACGGAGAATCCCGATCCCCTGGCCGGTCTGGAACGGGAAGAACAGCGAAAACGAATCGATGAAGCGTTGGCCAAACTTTCGGAAGTCCAACGGCTTGCCATTATCCTCCATGACCTGGAAGGACTGGAATATCGTGAAGTCGCGCGCATTATGCAATGTTCAGTAGGGACGGTAATGTCCCGCCTCTTCTACGGGCGACGAAAGTTGGCGGCTTTGTTGGAAGATGTCCGAAAAGAACGATTAGAGCAACAAGGTCGAAAAGATTCTGCCTCAAAGGAGTCCAAAGAAGAAGAGAATGAAACTCTTCAAACATAAAAAACCAAGTCCGCAACAGTTAGTGGCTTGGGCGGACGGTACCCTTCGGGGACGAAAAGCGAAACAAGTGGCCCAAGCGGTCGCTGCTTCCCCCGATTTACAAGCCCTGGTCAAGCAGCTCCGCCAGGCTCGGGACGCGGTGGCCTCCCTTAGAGAGATGGAGTACCCGCTTCCAGAGACCCCGGAGGTGTACTGGCAACAAGTGCGGGCCCGGATCCGTCGCACTCAGGCGGAAAAGCCCGAACCAGTCTGGAAACTCTGGTCCCGTCGGGTTTGGGCCAAGGCCCCCGTAATGGCCGTCATCGTCGCCCTTTTGAGCTTGGGTTGGTGGGTTTATCATCGATCCCGTGAACAAAGCCCACCCCTTGCTCCTTCCTACGCAGAAATCGAAAGTTCTACCAATGCTCCTGGAATCATTACGTTCCGATCCGAAGCCGCAGGGATGACCGTGGTCTGGGTCGATACCCCATAACCGCGAGCACTTGACCACCTATGAAAAACCAAAACCAAATCCAACCAAAAACTTCACGTCGTTGGTTTCTTGCCACACTGGCAGGGTTGTGTGGGATCTGTCCCCTCTTGGGGGAAATGATAAGCCCGGAGGAAAAAAGAGAAGCGGCCTCTTCACGGCGTTCAGTTTCACTTCGCCTGCAGTTAATTTGGGGAACAGATAGCCAAAAACCCGCCGGCTCCCCTTACAAAGAGGTCGGCCCAGACCTGCAAAAACGATTCCGGCGGGTGTTTAAGTGGAAACATTACTATGAAATCACTTCCAAACACGCCGAACTCAAACCCGGTCAGAGGGTAACCGTCCGAATGAGTAAAAAATGTGTCCTGCGCCTCCGACAAACTTCCAACCATATGTTAGAAGTAGTGCTTATCGGAGAAGGACGCATTACCAAGAAAGTGCGCAGTCCTCTCCAACCCTTGGAAAAAGGAGAACTGTTGGTCCTTGCCGGTGAGGATACAAGCAATTTCCAGGATGCATGGTTTGTTGTGGTTTCGATCCCGCAAAAGGAAAAGAATACAAAATCATAGCTGCGGAGGGTGCCTTTTCTTCTTCGGCCTCGGAGACAGAGGGAAGTTTCCTCCCCCTATATCTTGTAGAGAACGGAAAGAGAAACCGCAAGATACTGAGGAGGCAGAGTTTTTCCTTTGCAATCAGCCTAGATCTTTGTACACTTCGTTTGTTGGATCTGTGTTCCTGATCCGAAACAGTTTACATGAGTTTTCCTTATGACCGAACAAGTCTTGTCACAAGAAAAACACGACGAAAAGTACGACGCCTCGAAGATTGATAAACTGGAAGGGCTGGAAGCGGTACGGAAGCGTCCGGGGATGTACATTGGGGATCCGGACGAGCAGGGGCTACATCATTGTGTCTTCGAAGTTGTCGATAACTCCATTGACGAACACCTCGTCGGTTACTGCAAGAAGATCCATGTCACGATCCATGTCGACGGTTCCGTCTCCGTCCGAGATGACGGCCGCGGTATCCCGGTCGATATCCACCCCAAATGGAAAATGCCCGCGGTAGAGTTAGTGCTTACGAATCTCCACGCCGGCGGAAAGTTCGGCCAGGGAGCCTACAAATACTCCGGCGGCCTACACGGAGTCGGTGCCAAATGTGTCAACGCCCTCTCCGAATGGTTTAAGGTCGAAGTCTACCGAGACGGCAAGGTCTACTACATGGAATTCTCCCGCGGCAAGACCACACGAAAACTGGAGGTCATCGGCAAAACACGCCAACGGGGTACCCTGATCACCTTCAAGCCCGATCCGGAAATCTTCCGAGACACCACAGAGTTTAAGTATGACCTGCTCGCCAAACGCCTTCGGGAGCTAGCCTTCCTAAATCCAGGCTTAGAGATCATCTTAACCGATGAGCGGATAGATCGGTCCGAACGATTTTACTACAAACACGGAATCGAAGAATTCGTCCGTCAGCTCAACAAAGGCAAGCAGATCCTCCATCCCAAACCGATCGTCATCAAAGGCCAACGGGAAACCCAAACCGATCAAGGCCCGGACCAGGTCTTCGTCGAATGCGTCCTCCAATACAACGATGGATACTCCGACCAAATCCTCTGCTATGCCAACTCCATCCCCAATCCGGATGGAGGTACCCACTTGACCGGCCTTCGAACCGCCTTAACCCGCGCTGTCAACCAATACGCCCGTAACCAAGGCCTCCTGAAAGACAAAGATCCGGCCATCTCCGGCGACGATGTGCGGGAAGGATTGGTCTGCGTGCTTAGCGTTCGACTGCCTAATCCACGGTTCGAATCCCAGACCAAGGTCAAACTCGTCAACGCCGAAATCGAAGGCATCGTCTCCTCGATCGTGTATGAAGGGTTGATGAGCTACTTTGACCAGAACCCCACCGTGGCTCGTAAGATCTTTGAGAAAGCCTTGAACGCGGCCCGAGCTCGGGTTGCAGCCCGTCGAGCCCGCGAAGCCGTGCGGAAAAACGCCCTAAACAGTGGAGGACTGCCCGGCAAGCTAGCCGACTGCTCGGAACGGGATCCGCATTTGACCGAGCTCTTCATCGTAGAGGGAGACAGCGCTGGCGGAAGCGCCAAACAAGGACGCGACCGGCGGTTCCAGGCCATCCTCCCCATCCGCGGGAAATTGATCAACGTCGAAAAAGCCCGCCTCGACAAGGTCCTCCAGAACGCCGAAATCCGGACCATGATCACCGCCATCGGCACCGGCATCGGCAGTGGCGATAAAGACGGCGGATTCGACCTCTCCAAACTCCGCTACCACAAAATCATCATCATGACCGATGCCGACGTAGACGGCGCTCACATCCGCACCCTCCTTTTGACCTTCTTCTATCGCCAGATGCCCGAGCTGATCAAACGCGGCTACATCTACATCGCCCAACCGCCCCTCTACCAAATCACCCGACGGAAACGCGTCCAATACGTCCAGGACGAAGCCCAACTAAATCGTATCCTCATCGAGCTGGGGACCGAAGACGTGCGACTTCGCAACGTGCGTACCGGCCGCGAGCTTTCCGGGAAACAGCTTGTCGAAGTCCTAGACCTACTTCTGCAACTGGACAAATTCGCTCGGGCCTTGCAGCGGCATGGCGCCGACTTCGCCGACTACATCGAACACCGCAAACCCAAGACAAGCGAACTGCCCAAACACTTGATCCGTCTCCGCGAAGGCAACGAGGAACGGATCCTCTACTTCCATTCCGAAGACGAACTGCGGGCCTTCAGCGAAGCCAACCCGGACCTTGGCCTCTTCGGCGAGGACGAGGAAGAAGAGGAAGAATCCAAAAACGGCGGCCGGGCCGGACGCGGTCGGAAAACGGCCGAACGGCCGCGGCGTCGAGCTCGGCACATCGAAATCCACGAATCCAAAGCCATCGGCGCCTTGCTCGCTCAACTGGCAGCCAAAGGATTTCAACTCGATCACTACGCTGCCCAGGACAAACCACTGTTCGAACTTATTGAAGGGGAAGGCCAGACGGCCAAAGTCCGACCCATCTATTCCATCCCCGAAATCCTCGAGGCGGTCAAAGAAGTCGGTCGTCGCGGCCTCCAGATCAAACGATTCAAAGGCCTGGGCGAAATGAACCCGAAAGAGTTGTACGAAACCACAATGGATCCAGAACGCCGACGCCTGTTGCGGGTGGAGTTGAGCGACGCGGTCGAGGCGGAAGAGATGTTCACCAAACTCATGGGCGAGGACGTCGAACCGCGTCGACAGTTCATCGAGGATAACGCCTTGAACGTGCGTAACCTCGACATCTAACTCCCTAACAAAACAACCCTCCATCCCGAACACCAGGCGCTCGAAAACACCAAAGAAGAAACATCTCTATGGCGCGTAACACATTCGACCCGACAGTAGCTCCTCCACCGGGGCGACGGGAGCAGATCGAAATCGTCAATGTCGCGGAGGAGATGAAAAACTCCTTCCTCGACTATTCCATGTCCGTAATCATCTCCCGCGCCCTGCCCGACGTACGGGACGGCCTCAAACCTTCCCAACGCCGGATCCTGTACGCCATGTAC
>CAZBKV010000114.1:0-1529 GCA_964492575.1 uncultured Verrucomicrobiota bacterium
GTGGGAGGGATTGCGGCTCCACCGGATCATGAGCTGGTTCGGGCGTTTATCGAGCGGGGAGGGTTACGGTGGTGCGACGTGATGAACCTTCATTTGTACCCTCACCGTGGGGATCCGGAGACCTACGCCCAGGCCTTTGCTTCCTGTGCGGAGCTTATGCGGCGGGTCGGTCCGGTCCGTCCTATCTGGGTGACAGAGATTGGGGTTTATGCAGATGATGATCCGGCGTTTCGGCCGTTTCGCATTTCCGATTCAGCGATGAACCGTGCTTTGCGTCCCACAGAGTTACGGGCTGCGGCGGACCTGGTGAAGTTTGCGGCGGTGATGGTGGCCCATGGGGTTCGAAAGATCTTCTATCATGCGGGAACCTGTGCGGCGTTGAACGAGGAGAGTGTAGGGAATCTCTTCTTTGAATATGGAGGTCGGCCCCGCATCCTCTATGCTGCTCAGGCGGTGTTGGCTTCGTGGATGGGGCCGGACGTTCGATTCCTCCGAAAATGGCATCCTGTCCCAGGGCTGGTTGCTTATGATTTTGTCTCTTATCATCGGGTCTTTTCAATTGTCTGGAATCCTCGTTCTTCTGGTACAAAAAAGATGGAGCTTCCCCCTGGATGGAAGGCCTTTGATTTGATGGGGAACCCATTGGAAAGGACTCATCTTTCCGTCGATTGGGTACCGATTTATTTGGAACACAAAACGCTTACCCATTAGTTCCTTCTTTCTATTTGCTTCTGACCGGAAGTGGCTTTTCTTCTCTTTTCTTGACGGAGCGTTTCCTTCCGTGGATGAGACCGGAAGAGAAAGAGATTATGCGCAAGCAATGGCTCAAAGAGATCCGACGGATTGTGGTCAAGCTGGGGACTGGGGTCTTGACGGATGAACGACGTTTGCCGGATGAAGGCCGGATGCGAGGGATTGTGCGTCAGATCGCCGAGCTGCGGGAGGCGGGCAAGGAAGTTGTGGTGGTGAGTTCCGGTGCTGTGGCGGCCGGGATGGGGGTGTTTGGCTGGACCAAACGACCGACGGATTTGGCCGAGTTGCAGGCCTGTGCCGCGGTAGGGCAGAGTCGATTGATGGCGACGTATGACCGACTTTTTAGCGAACATGGATTGCGCGTAGGGCAGATGTTGGTGACTCATGAGGATTTTTCGGATCATGAACGGCATTTGAATGCCCGGAACACCCTGGTGACTCTACTTCGTGAGGGGGTGGTGCCAATTATTAATGAGAATGACACGGTTTCCATCACGGAGTTAAAATTCGGGGACAATGATCGGCTCTCGGCTTTGGTGGCTTGTTTGATCCCGGCAGATTTGTTGGTTATGCTCACCCAGGTGGACGGGTTTTTGGAGAACTTTGGAACCCCGGAGGCACGGCGGATCCCGATCGTGGAAGAGATTGACGCTGCCTTAGAACGGTCGGCCAAAAAGACACTCTCTCCCACGTCGGTAGGAGGGATGGTAACGAAACTGCAAGCAGCTCGAATTGCTACACGGGCTGGAATCCCGGCAGTCATTGCTTGTGGGACG
>CAZBKV010000114.1:1539-6350 GCA_964492575.1 uncultured Verrucomicrobiota bacterium
GCGTCGGATCGTGGAGGGGGAAGATGAAGGGACGTTGTTTGTGCCGAGTCAGGCTCGATTGCGGAGTCGAAAACGTTGGATTGCCTTCTTCCATTATCCTCGTGGGGCTTTGATTGTGGATGAGGGGGCTCAGAAGGCCTTGGTGGAGGGGAGGAAGAGCTTGTTGCTTCCGGGGATTCGCCGCTGTGAAGGAGAATTTGCCCGCGGCGATGTAGTTTCTATATGTGATGAAGAAGGGCGGGAGTTTGCCCGTGGTTTGGTCCGTTTTGGGAAAGAGGCCATTGAACGGCGGGAAGGGATCGGGAGAGGAAAGGAGATCGTGCATCGAGACGATCTGGTAATCTTGTAAACGAGGAGGGGAAGTTTATGAGCGAAGAAAAGCAAAATTCCGGAGGGGAGACGTCTTTTGAGGAACAAGAACCAAGGGGGTTGAAGGCTGAGGTTCGGGATGCTTCTTCTGAAGATCCTTTGTGTGGAAAAGTTCGGCAACTTTTGCAGGTCGTGGCCCGCTTGCGTGGGCCGGGTGGATGTCCGTGGGATCAAAAACAAACCCACCAGACCATTCGCTATCATGCGGTAGAAGAAGCCTATGAGCTGGTAGAGGCTGTTGAGGCGCAGGATGATCCGGCGTTGAAGGAGGAGCTGGGGGACTTGTTGTTGCAGGTGGTCTTTCACAGTCAGTTGGCCCAGGAACGAGGTGCCTTTACGTTTCAGGATGTGGTGGAGCGGTTGGTAGCAAAGTTAATCCATCGCCATCCTCATGTTTTCGGGGATGTAGAGATTCGGACCGTTGAGGCGTTGATGAAGCAATGGGACCGGTTGAAGGCGGAAGAGAAACGGCAGGAAGGGCGGAAGCATGAATCGGTATTGGACGGGATTCCAAAGGCCTTGCCGGCCTTGATGCGGGCGGAACGGCTCTGGAAACGGGCGGTTCGGTCGGGGTTGACGAGGGAGGAGGATGCAGTGTTGCCGGAGGGATTTTCTCTGCCGAAGGAAGCGACGGCGGAGCAGGCGGCTCAGGCCTTATGGGCGTTGGCACGGTGGTGTCGGGATCGAGGTTGGTCTCCGGAGGAGTTATTACAGCAACGGTTGCGGCAATTGGAAACGACGTGGCGGGAGCGAGAAGCGCAAAAGGGGGATAAGCCCTGCCTAAGTGAAGAAAGCGGGGAGGGGGAGTCAGCTGAAACAGTTTAGGAAGAAGGATCTTTTGGGTTCGGAGAAGAGCCGGCTTGATTGGGAGAAGGAGAATGGGCCTCTTGGGGACCCCAAGGGGGATAAATTTCCGGAGAAAGTTCACCCCGACGGATCAGTTCATGAAGGTCACGAATGATGGTACGGCGAGCGACCTTAAAGGTGCGTGCCAGGGCGGAGATGTTGGGTCGGGAGGTAGCGTTTTGAAGGAGTTTGCGGATGGCGGTTTGGCGGGCGAGTCGTTCAGGAGATCGGCGATGTGTTCTCTTCGGGCCTTTTCTAATGAGCTGAACTGACGGATAATCTCCTCTTCACCGCAGATCTTAAGCGCGACTTTGATGGTCTTTCGCAATTCATCCAAATCGACCGGTTTGGTCAGGCAGTAATGGGCGCGGCGGGGGCCTTGTAAGGCTTGGATTTGCTGATGAACTTCCAGGGCACCGGAGATGACGATGATCGGGACATGGGGAAGCAACTCTTTGAGGTCGGGGAGAAAATCCAGGCCTTGTTCTCCTTGATCGAGTAAGTGGTCCAGGATGATGAGGTCTGGGGGGTGAGCGGCGATTGTGGCAAAGGCTTCGGAGACCGAGCGGGCGCGATAGATCTCGTATTGATCTTCGAGCGCTTCTTTATAGAGCTCGAAGTGTAGATCATCGTCTTCGATGATGAGGATTCGGTATTGGCGCATGCGACAAGAGAAACGTCGGTGAAGTGGGGGAGAAATGCAAGAAGTTCTTATGGTATCGATAATATAAATCTTCCCTAACCTTCTCCCCCACCACAACTTGACATCTCCCTCCCCTCCTTCCTAGTCTGTACAAGTCGAGTGCACGACAAAAAACGAATCGTAGTTAGGGAAATCAAAAACTCAGGGATTTCTTAGAAAACTCGCTCAGAATTATGAATAAAGGGAAAATCGTTCAGGTCATTGGGCCGGTCGTGGATGTTGCATTTGAAGAGGGAGAACTCCCGCCCATCTACAACGCCTTAACGGTTGAGTACGACATTCCACGCCGAGGTCGGACAAAGCTGACTTTGGAGGTCCAGCAGCATTTGGGGGATCGGGTCGTGCGGACCATCGCAATGTCCACGACCGAGGGCTTGAAACGTGGTTATGAAGTCATTGACACCGGCCAGCCGATCACCGTCCCGGTAGGTGATAAAGTCTTAGGCCGGGTCATGAATGTGACCGGAGACCCGATCGATGAACGAGGCCCCATTGAAGCGGAAAAACGCTATCCGATTCATCGCCACCCACCGGCCTTGACCGACCAGTCCGTCAAACCGGAGATCCTGGTTACCGGGATTAAGGTCATTGATCTGATTTGCCCGTTCTTGAAGGGCGGTAAGGTCGGGGCCTTCGGCGGCGCCGGTGTGGGCAAGACCGTCGTCATCATGGAGTTGATCAACAACATCGCCAAACTCCACGGTGGTGTCTCGGTGTTTGCCGGGGTCGGTGAGCGGACCCGCGAAGGAAATGACCTTTACCGGGAGATGTGCGAAGCGGGGGTAATCAATCAGGAAAACTTAAGCGAGTCGAAAATCGCTCTGGTCTATGGTCAGATGAACGAGCCACCGGGAGCCCGTCTTCGGGTTGGGTTGACGGGATTGTCGATTACGGAGTTCTTCCGAGACGAGCGTCATCAGGACGTCTTGCTGTTTATCGACAACATTTTCCGCTTCTCTCAGGCTGGTTCGGAGGTTTCGGCCTTGCTAGGTCGGACGCCCAGCGCGGTGGGTTACCAGCCGACCTTAGCCTCGGAAATGGGAGCTTTGCAGGAACGGATTACTTCTACGACCCACGGCTCCATTACTTCGTTTCAAGCGGTTTACGTTCCGGCGGACGACCTGACCGATCCGGCCCCGGCGACGACGTTTGCCCACCTGGACGCGACGGTGGTGTTGGAACGGTCGATCGCCGAGTTAGGGATTTATCCGGCTGTTGATCCGTTGGCTTCCACGTCCCGAGCCCTTACTCCGGAGATCGTCGGACAGGAACATTACGAAGTGGCTCGGGGCGTCCAGCGGGTTCTCCAGCGGTACAAAGACCTTCAGGACATCATTGCGATCCTGGGAATGGATGAGCTGTCGGATGAGGATAAGTTGATTGTGTATCGAGCTCGAAAGATTCAGCGGTTCCTCAGCCAGCCGTTCTCGGTGGCGGAAGTCTTTACCGGCCGTCCTGGAAAACAGGTTCCCTTGGAAGAGACGATTCGCGGGTTCAAGGAGATTCTGGAAGGCAAACACGACGATGTGCCAGAGGCCAATTTCTATATGAAAGGGACCATCGACGAGATTTACGAAGAGTAAGGCCGGGGGACGGGGAAGGGAACCGACGATGTCCCGGTCCAAAGCTTTCCAGAGAATCGACTCGGTTTCACTAAAGCCAGGCAGCGAACCGGAAGAGGGGAAGGCTTGCTCTCTGCGTGGTGGGGAAGCGGTAGCCTGGGGGCCTGAAGGGATTGTCTTCGATATGGATGGGGTTCTTGTGGATAGTGAACCTCTCCATGTTGAGGCGTTTGAGTCGGTGTTTCGGGAGGTTGGGATCGGGCCAGATCATGGGATTCGTTTTGAGGAATATTTAGGGGGGACGGATGTAGCGGTGTGGAAAGACGTGGTGGCTCGATATTCACTGCCTTATTCCCTGGAGGAATTGGTTGCAAGGAAGCGAGCTCGGTTGATTCAACTTCTCCGTCGTCATCGTCCCTTTTACCCATGGGTCCCTGGCCTGATTCGGATTCTTGCCCGACGGTTCCCACTGGCGATTGCCTCCGGGTCCGCTCAAGAGATTATTCACGAAGTTTTGCGCTTAGGAGGGGTAGAAGGGTTGTTTCAGGTCGTCGTAAGTTCGGAAGAGGTAAGCCGTCCCAAGCCTGCTCCTGATACCTATTTGGAAGCTGTACATCGTTTAGGATTAAGTCCTCATTGCTGTTTAGCGGTAGAAGATACGCAAGCTGGGGTCCAAGCAGCGAAAACTGCTGGGTTACGAGTTTTGGCGATTGCGCATACGGTAGGAGTTGAGCTTCTTCGTCAAGCAGATTGGGTTATGGAGGATGGGCGACAATTACTTTGGGCTTTCGGCATAAAAGAGCGGGATTTAGAGGAAATCGGGTTGCCAGAACCTTCTCCAGAGGTAGAGTGGAGAGGGGAATAAAGCCGGGAAAGATTTTGGATGGAAGGAGGAGCTCTATCGAGAAGGCAGGTATATGAATAGCGGACAGACCAAACGATTTCGGCCTCGGGTGGAGGAAAGTTGGATTTATCGAGAATTTCGCGCCATGCGAGAGGAGATTGAGAAGCATAAATGGTTAGAATCTGAGAAGGTAGGCTATGATATCGGCTTTGAGCAGGCGATGGTGGATTGGATAGTGCGATATGGAGGGGATTGGTGGCGATGGCGGCGGAGGTTATGGGAAAGAGAACGGCGTAAGGAATTGCAAAATCGGAAGTCAGAAAATTCTAAATGAGATTTCTGCAATGGGGAAGAATTTGAGAGAGAAAGAAGGGAAAAGCGTCTGAAATTAGAGGGCTGAAAGAGAGATAGGAAACGAGTTAGAACTTTTTGAAAGAGGATGGAGTAGAAACGATGCTCAAGAAGGGAAGCGGTACGGAGGAAAAAG
>CAZBKV010000114.1:6360-7493 GCA_964492575.1 uncultured Verrucomicrobiota bacterium
GTATTGATTGGGATTCAAAGTGGAGGGGCCGCGATTGCTCAGCCGTTGGCCCGGCGGTTGGCGGAAAAATGGGGGCGAGAGGTGCCGTTGGGATACCTGGATGTGGCAATGCATCGGGATGACATTGGTCAACGTCCTGCGCCGGTGGTTCATCCTACTCATGTGCCTTTTGATGTAGAGGGAAAACGGGTGATCCTTGTGGATGATGTTCTGTGGAGTGGGCGAACGACGCGAGCGGCCTTGGATGCTTTGACGGATTTAGGGCGGCCGCGGTTGGTGGAACTGGCGGTTTTGATTGATCGGGGGCATCGAGAGTTGCCGATCCAGGCCAATTATGTTGGGAAATTTCTCGAAATTGCTCCGGAGGAGCGGATTGAAGTGGTATGGAACGAGGCCACCGGACAGATTCAGGTTTATTTGGTTCCTAACCAAAACAATGTACCGCAGGAATGAGGTGGACCCGAAAACATCTTTTAGATTTACAGTCTTTAACAGCGGAAGAGATCCTTTACGTCTTGGACACAGCGCGGGAGTTCAAGGCGGTGGGGGAACGGCAGATTAAAAAGGTGCCGGCCCTGCGGGGGAAGACATTAATCAATCTATTTATTGAGCCTTCTACGCGGACTCGGATCAGTTTTGAGCTGGCTGCGCTTCGGTTAAGTGCGGATGTGATCAATTTTACTGCAGAGGCCTCTTCGCTAAAAAAAGGAGAGTCCTTGAAGGATACTGCTCGGAATTTGGAGGCCTTAAATGCGGATTTTATCGTCATTCGACATCGGGCAGCCGGCGCTCCGCATTTCTTATCCCGTGTGTTAAATGCCCATGTAATTAATGCTGGGGATGGCGCCCATGAACATCCGACCCAGGGCCTGCTCGATCTTTTTACGATTCGAGAAAAGAAAGGGGATTTTCGAGGATTGAAGGTAAGTATTATTGGGGACATTCGATACAGTCGGGTGGCTCGTTCCAATATTTGGGGATTAACGAAGTTGGGAGCTCAAGTGACGCTTTGCGGGCCGGCTACGCTGGTTCCGACAGAATTTGAGGCGTTAGGGTGTAAAGTGACCTATGATTTAGAAGAGGCGATTCGGGATGCGGATGTGGTGAATTTGCTGCGGATTCAACATGAACGG
>CAZBKV010000115.1:0-3128 GCA_964492575.1 uncultured Verrucomicrobiota bacterium
CCGAGGCAATCAAGAGATGAATTTCTTTGCGGCGGCTTGAGGACAAGCCGCCCTACCGGCCCCTGGGCATTCGAAAGGGCAATAGAAAGGTAGAGCATTCGAATCTCAGCTTCGCTCTCAAAGCCTACGTAGCTACCCTCGTGAGACGGACAGAACACCTCCTTCATCCTGTTACGCGCCACGGCAGTCTCGTTTTTTTCCTTCCCATCCCCGTGCTGATTTTTCCGAATAAGCTCTGTCTGAAAACTGAAAACAAAGAAAAAGAGGATTTTGATGCTGGGAGACTGTAACAGAAGGCCAACAAAAAACGTCTTTAAGGAGGGGATACGAAAAACGCGGTGTGCCGAAAAAATCAGCATAGGGTTTCCGTTGGGTAGGTTGCGCCAAGGCAAAGGGGAAGAGAAACGAACCTTTCTCTCCCCTTTGTCTTTATTTTTAGGATATAAAGGCAAAGTGCAGCAGCCGGTGGAGCGGGACGATGCCGAGTTAATTCAGGAGGTCTTACGCGGCAACATTGAGGCCTTCGAACCCTTGGTACGCAAGTACCAAGGGCGGGTTTTTGCTACCGCCCGCCGTTATGCCCGCTTTGAAAGTGAGGTGGAAGACATCGTTCAAGAGGTCTTCATCAAAGCCTTTCAAAAGTTGTCGGATTTCCGCGGCGATGCCCCCTTTGAACACTGGCTCATGCGCCTGGCCGTCCGAACCTGTTACGATCACCTTCGGGCCCATCAACGTCGACGCGAACATACCTTCACCGAACTTTCGCGAGACGAACAAGACTGGCTGGAGCACTTCGTTCGAGATCCGGAGGAAACAGATATCGATGTAGACGCCGCACGTACCCTGGTCCAAAAACTCCTCGATATGTTACCCCCAGAGGCTCGGCTGATTATTACCCTTCGTGATATCGAAGGGCGAAGTGTGAAGGAGATAGCCGAAATCACCGGCTGGAGTCCTGCGTTGGTCAAGGTACGGGCCTTTCGCGCCCGGGCTGCTATGCGAAAACTCCTCCAACGAATTGCACGTGACAAGTATCTGTAACCCTGTTACACTGCGATGCGTCAATCAAAAAGGGAACAGGTGAAGCTGGATCAATTACAAGAGAAGCTCCTGGAAGTGGCGCGACGGAATCCGCCCTCTGATCATGTTCCGCCCGGATTTGAACACCGGGTGATGGCCCGGATCCGGGCATGGGCGGAGAGTGACCGAACGCCGCTATGGATCGCCTTCTGGTGGCGGCTGGCCATGGGAGCGCTGGCCGTCAGTCTCCTTCTCATGGTCCTTTCCAGTGATCTGCTCGGAAGCCAACAGTCTCAGCTTCCCTTAAATGAACATCTGGAGGTGGCCGTGTTTGCCCCTATCGACGAAACAACCAGCTCCTGGTAATGCGCGGCAAAATTCTCAGTGCGGCAATCTTACTGTTTCTAGCCGGATTTATAGCCGGGGCGGTTGTTAGTCATACTTTTTGGCCGCGCAAAGAGCTTGTTCCTCCCCCGCCTTTTCGGGGTGGTCCGCCCCTGCCGGCTACGGCATGGCGATTGAACCTGGTCCGGCGCATGGCTCGAGATCTCGACCTCACCCAGCAACAACAGCAGCAAATCGATCAAATCATCCGCAAAGGTCAGGAGCGGCTTCGAGCGTTATGGGAACCGGTGGCCCCTGAAGCTCGGAAAACCATGATCGAAATCCATAAGCAGATCGACCAGGTCCTAAGCCCCGAACAGCGCAAACGATTTGAGCAAATGATGCGAACCCGGTTCCGTCGGATCCACCGTCCTCCTCTCCGAAGACCGGGAGAGGAAGAACGTCCTCGCAAAGGCCCGATCACTAACAAACTCAAACAAACCGACTTGTTCCACCCTCCGCCTCATCCTCCACCTCGTAGGATGCCGTTTCCCTTGCAAAAACCTCCAAGGCGTCCTCCTTTCTTGACCAACCCGCCTTCCACCAACGCCCTTCCACCCCGTTAGGTCTTTTTAAAAAGGGTGGATCGGGCAAGACACTTTGCGTTGGGGTTACCATGCAAAGTTTATCTATTCTAGCCCCCTCTTTCTAAGTTACGGTTTGACTCGTGGAGCTGACGTAGGATTCGCCTTTTATCGCAGCCCTTAGTTTCCACGTGGCGACCACCGTTTCCGTCCTTTTCCAGGAAAAAAGAATTCTCCAATGAATCGATTTTCCGGGAACTTGTCCTCATTGTCAGGGAGAAAGGATTCAGTAGGATAGCGCCTGCCGGGAAAAGAAAATGAGGGAGTAGGAAAGGTGGTAGGAGAAGGATGGACTTACCGAAAAGTCAATTCGATCCGGATTTCTCCAGGGAATCAGGAAAGGGGCCTGTACAAGAAAAGTCCGGCCTTTCCTCCGGATCGCCCAAACGTCGTCTCTGGCTGCTTCTCGTCCTGGTCCTTGGCCTCGGCCTCGGGGGATGGATTTTTTATCAGTGGAAGTACCCTGCCCTGCCGGCTGTGGTCCCACAAAATCTTCATCAACTAGAACCCTTACTTCGAAGGGCGGTGACCAACCAAATCGCTCAGGTCCAGCAACATCCACGCGATCCTGACGCCCATGCCCGTCTGGGGCTTCTCTATGCCGTCAACGGACTTTGGCAGGAAGCCGAACAAAGTTTCCGGCATAGCCTTCGCCTGAACCCGGACTCCGCCCTAGCCGCTATGTACATTGGCCTTTGCCTCCAACAGCAAGGCAAGACCAACCAAGCCCTGCAGTGGTATCAACGTGTGGTTCAAGAACATCCGGACTTCGCCCCGGCTTACGACCGTCTCGGCATGCTCCTCCTCCACACAGGACAACTCGATCAGGCCCAGAATCTATTTAATCGATTGGTTCGGCTTGCCCCTGAGGACTGGCACGGCTATGCCGGCCTGGCCGAAGTAGCCCTTCACCGAAAACAACCTCAAAGCGCCCTGAACTGGATCCACAAAGCCCTAGAGAAAGCCCCTCAGGAGCGCTACCTCTACAGCTTACTCGGTCAGGCGGAACAACAACTCGGCCGGACCAATCAGGCCCGCTATCACCTCCGCCTCGGAACCAAGTCGATTCGCAGTCCTATGCTCGATCCCTGGGCCAAGCAAGCTCCCCAATACGCGAAACGGCAGGATGAACTTATGGCC
>CAZBKV010000115.1:3138-5095 GCA_964492575.1 uncultured Verrucomicrobiota bacterium
CCTCCAATCCCTCCTTCAAAACGGCACCAATAACGTCCAACTCCTAACCAATCTCGGCCTAGCATGGAACCGCGCCGGCCAACCCCAAAAAGCTCTGCAGATCCTGCAAACCGCCCTCCAGATCGATCCGAAACATCTTCCGGCCCGTCTGGCCTTAATCCAAGTGCTCCAAACCCTCGGCCGGACCAACGAAGCCCTTGCCCAAGCCCAACACGCTGTCACCCTAGCCACCAATCTTCCCCAGCCTTACATCGCCTTGGCCCACCTCTACCTGGCCCAACAAAAAGACCGTCAAGCCCTTCATGCCCTCCTCCAGGCCGCCCAACGAGCCCCGCATTCCCCTCAAATCTGGGACGACATCGGCAATCTTCGCCTGTGGAACCTCCATGATCCTTCTGGTGCCATCGAAGCCTTCCGCCGCGCGATCCAGGCCGACGACCTTTTCCTCCCCGCTTACATCCACCTTGCCCAGGCGTACGTCCGTGCCGGCCAAACCAATCAAGCCATCCACGTCCTCCGGCAAGCCCGGCAGTTCGTACCGGACAACCCCCGTCTCCAAGCCTTAGAACAACAACTCCTTGCTCTCCAACAACGCTCTTCCCCAAACCCACCCCACCATCCCTGATCCGAAGGAATCCTTTTCTTCCCACCTTACTTCAAATCCGGATACCCTTCCTCTCTGCCTTTGCCGACCAGCGGTCCTGAAACCTCTCTTCCCCCAGGCGCTTGCTCTTTTTTCCGGTTCTATGCCATGCTTAAAAACCATGAAGAATCATCTAAAACAGGGAATCTACTGGCAGAGTGCCATCCTAAGCCTAGCAACAACCGTATGGCTCCTTGCCCTATCCGGAAAGGCTACCACCGGGGACATTCTTCAGCGCATCCCCAGTCCCGATCGCTGCCCTACCGGTTTGGCCTATGATGGCCACTTCCTCTGGGTCGCCGATCGATTGTCCGACAAACTTTATCAACTCGATCCTCAAACTGGTTGCATCCGACAGACCCTCCCGGCCCCAGGATACAACGTCTCCGGCCTTGCATCAGACGGCCGGTTCCTCTGGGTGCTAGACGCCACCGCTCGCAAGATCTATAAACTCAATCCTCAAACCGGAATCACCGAAAAGACCCTCACCGTCTATTGCAGCGCTCCCCAAGGACTGGCCTTTGATGGAAAGACCCTCTGGCTGGCCGACGTCAAAGGACGACAGCTCCATCAAATCTCGACCGTCGACGGAACCGATCTGCGAGACCTACCGGCTCCCTCCGTTGCCCCGTATGGCCTTACTGCACAAGGCCCCTGGCTTTGGGTCGCCGATCGAGCGGACGACAAGATCTACCAGGTCGACCCGCAAACCGGCGATGTCTACATGGCCATTCCTTCGCCCGGACCGTTTCCCCGCGGACTAGCCTACGATGGCCAAGCTTTATGGAACGTCGATTATCAAACCGACACGATCTATCGCCTCAAACTCTACGACCCTACCCCTTTCACTATCGAACGAACCAAACGAGAACACCTCGCCTTCTATCAAACCATTCGCAACAACGGCCCCGGCACACTCATCTCCCTCGACATCTACCTAGCGGTTCCTCGAAATCTTCCTTCCCAAAAGATCCTTTGCCCCCTTCGCTTCCATCCTAAGCCGACGGACTTTGTCACCGACCAATGGGGACAACGCTGTGCTCACTATCATTTTGAAAAGATTCCTGCTAACCACTCCGTGACCGTCTGCTGGGAAACTACGGTAGAGCTCCATCAAATCCGATACTTCCTCTTTCCCGAACGAGCCGGTTCTCTAGCAGAAATCCCACCCAAGATCAAAGCCCTCTACCTCCAGGACGGGGCAAAATACCAGATCCATGATCCTTTCCTTCAAGAGCTGGCCCGGGAACTCCGTGGCAAAGAGACCAACAGCCTGCGAGTCGCCCGACGGATCTTCAACTTCCTGATTCGCCG
>CAZBKV010000115.1:5105-7492 GCA_964492575.1 uncultured Verrucomicrobiota bacterium
TCGCCGTATGAACTATGATCTTTCCAACGGTTGGAACGCGGCCCCCACGACCCTACGCCGCGGGAGTGGTTCCTGTTCGGAATTCAGTTTTGCCTTCATTGCCCTCTGCCGGGCCGCCGGATTACCGGCCCGATACGTCGGCTCGATCGTAATTCGCGGAGAAGACGCTTCCACGGACGACGTGTTTCATCGATGGCCGGAGGTCTATCTGCCCGGCTATGGATGGGTTCCGATGGATCCTTCCCGCGGTCGAGCCCTCTTAGCCAAGCCGGCCGATCAGGCAGCCTCCATTGGGTATCGAGATGCCCGGTTCCTCATCACCACCGTCGGTGGTGGTGGTTCCAAATACCTGGATTGGGACTACAACTCCAACGTCCGCTGGCAAAGTAAAGGACCCTGCCAGGTGGACGAAGAGCGCTTTGGGGAGTGGTCCCCGGCGAAAACGTCCAAGAAATGACGTGTCCCTTAGGGACCGTGTTTGGGAGGGTAGCAAAACATTACGCGATCGTTATAGTCAACGACGCAAGAATACTACCCCACGGCCGCAGTGAACCAGCAAACACTTCTCTGGGCTCTCAATTGCTGATAGGACTACACTCAGAAACCTGTGGATTGAATAGCCTTTTCATCATTCTGTCATTTTCCTGGTCCACCCTGATAGTACGGGATCGTTAGAGGGCCTTCAGGTAATACAGCCACTCTAGCCTCCGGACCCAATCGAGTTAACCCCTCTTGCACAGTCTGAGCAATGTCATGACACGGCAGCAAATGACAAGCCCGTATGTCCTCGTCAGATAAAGAGCTATACACATAAACCTTCGCCCGCTGCTGGACCATCGCCTGAATATGAGCCTGCCATTGTTCAGGCCGCTCAAATCCCGGAGTGGCCAGCTTTTCCAGGATCTCTTGGGGGCTGCCAACCTCCCGTAGAAATAGATCTAAAGGACTGCCAGCTGGAATACCTTCCCGACATTCGGTGGCAATGATAATCGTCCCTCCTTCCCGCACGATTCGGGCCGCTGCACTCATTCCCTTCACGCTTTGGTAAAGATTCAGATCCAACGGATAGCCGCTGTTGGTCGTGACAACCACCTCAAACCATCGATCCACCGGCTGCATCGCGGTCTGCCGTTCGAACTCAACCCCACCTTATGGGCCTCGATCAAGTCACCGGCAAACACCCCGGTAATCTCTCGCTTCCGATTCAACGTGACGTTCAAAAGAAAACTCGGTCCCGCGGCCAAAGCGACATCCCGAATCTCCTCCCACAACGGATTGCCCTCGGTGATGCCAAAGGTAGCCTTCGGATGACTCAAGTTGGCATAGCCGTGGTTTTTCATAATCGTCCGTAGTCCGGCACAGCCGGGCATAATCCCTTTCGGCCCTCCACTGAACCCGGCAAAGAAATGCGGCTCGATAAAGCCGGTAATAATGCGTACATCCGCCTCCACAAGATGACGATTCAGCAAAGCCGGGGTTCCATCACGGAGTTTCCCGACCTCAACCAGTTGGCTTTCGTCCCGACAGTCGTGGTTGATCACTCGATAATTTCGGGCGACCTGAGGGGTTAACAGCCGATCCAGTTCTTCTGGGGTATTCGGCCGGTGGGTCCCGGTGGCATTAAGAAGGGTGATGTTGTCCTTCGGCACATCCCCCAAGGCCTCTAACAACCAGGGAATTAACCGAGCATTCGGCGTGGCACGCGTCAAATCTGTAAAAACAATACAGATTTTGGCCCCAGGCTTGATCCATTCCCGCAGCGGGGGAGCGCCGATTGGATGTTCCAGTGCCTCCATCACCGCCGCCTTTTCATCTGGCAAACCCGGATGGAACCGCGGCAGAAGGACCGTGGTCCGATCCTCAGGAAACTCAACTGATAATCCCTGCTCTCCGTATGCTAATTCGACTTTCATGATTCGTGACCCCACTCTACTCGATCCGTTCTCAGGAACAAGTGGAAATCCTGAGGTTGTGCAAATCTGATTTGGATTTGTTCGGGCCTCTCTGTCCGGAGAGAAGGGGAAAGACTAGGGTTTGAGCTTCCCTTGGTTTTAGGGTGGGGTTATATTGAAGTCCATGAAGATGAGCCCAAAGAAGAATCATGTGGTAACCAGGACGTTTCTGCTGGGGCTTCTAGGAATCGGGTTGTTTTGGGTCCAAGCAGCACAACGCCCCAATGTCCTTGTGATCTTAGCTGACGATCAAGGCTGGGGGGATGTGAGCATTCATGGCAACAAAAACTTCCAAACTCCTCACCTGGATGCCTTAGCGAAATCCGGCGCATTGTTTGAATATTTTTATGTATGTCCCCTTTGTGCCCCTACCCGTGCTGAGTTCCTGACAGGACGATATCACCGACGAAGCGGAGTTTATGGAGTGAGTCGAGG
>CAZBKV010000116.1:0-7450 GCA_964492575.1 uncultured Verrucomicrobiota bacterium
AGACATAGCGAGCCAAGATGACCCGAGAGGCAGCCACGATGGGAACCCCCAAAATCCCTCCTAATACTCCACCAAACACACACATGCCGGCTAAGACCGCAAGGATGATGGTGAGCGGATGAAGCCCGACCTGTTCGCCTAGGATTTTGGGTTGGATCCAATAGCCTTCGATGGTCTGGACCGCCGCAAAGACCCCTAGGACCAAAAGCGGATGGAGCCAGTCCCCATATTGGATGAAAGAGAGAAGGAGGGCACTGGAACAGATGAGGATGGCTCCAATGTAAGGAATGATGGTTAAGAAGATTGCAGCAAGGCCGATGAGCAGGGCGTAAGGGACGCCGACCAGGAGAAAGCCAATCATGTAAAGGATGCCGTCACAAAATCCAATCAGGACCTGCCCGCGGAAGAAGGCCACTAGATAGCCATTGATCGATTCGAGGACAAATCGGACTTCTTGACGGTGTTGGGCGTTCAGGAAGGGGATGTATTCAATCCAGTGGGCCCGGATTTTGTCTTTTTCCAGGAGAAGGTAGAAGAGGAAGATTGGCACAAGGCCCAACCCGGCGATCGCCCCAAACCAGCTTCCGAGGGTTCCTAATCGACCTAAGAACCATTTGCCGAGGATGCGAATTTGAGCGAATCCCCAAGGGAGGATGGAACGGAGGGTTTCGGAATGGAGAAGGGTTTCCCAGGTGAGGAGGGGCTTGCCTTGAGACGAAGGGAGGCCGGTCTTTTCTGCCGTTGGAGAAGGTGGTTTTTGAGACGGCTTTTGGGGAAGATGGGATGGCGAAGAGGAAGACGCTTGCGGAGGCTTGGGTTGAGTGGAAGAGGAAGGCGGCGGGGCGTTGGTTTGAGAAGAAACCGGGGGTTGGAGGAAGGTGGATGGAGAAGCCCGAAGCCAATGTTGGATACGAATCTGAGCTTGCTGGACAAGAGCGGGGAGGTGGTGGAGGAAATTTTCCACCTGGCCTATGACCGGAGGGATCAGGAGGCTGAAACTTCCGGCAAGGAGGAGAAAGACCGTGGCAAAGACAAGAAGGATAGCTCGTGCCCGAGGTATGCCGTGGTGTTGAAGCCAGTTCACCACCGGGTCTAGGAGGTAGGCGAGGACCATGGCAATGGCCAGGGGCCAGATCACCGGGCCGAAGATACTCAGAAGGATCCCTAAGATTCGAATCGAGGCGACCGCAAGGGCCAAAAGGACTCCCAGGGCAAGGCCTGTGATCGCAGCCCAAATGATTCGTGCTTGTTTGGGAGTAGGCGGAGGAATGCTCATGGTTCAGGCGGATGGGGTTATTTTTCCTGTCCGAGTTCTTTGGATCTTTCGGCAGCTCGTCGGACAGCACGGAGGAAGGCGGCGCGGGTCGCGTGGGATTCCAGGACTTCAAGGCCCGCAATGGTTGTCCCTGCGGGACTGGCGACCATATCCTTGAGTTGAGCGGGGTGGAGGTTCATCTGGGCGATCAGTTTGGCGGTTCCTTGAACAGTTTGACAAGCGAGCCGTAAAGCCATTTCTCGCGGGAGACCTGCCGCGACGCCGCCGTCTGCCAAGGCTTCGATCACTAGGGCGATGAAGGCCGGACCGCTGCCGCTTAGACCGGTTACTGCGTCCAGAAGGGATTCGTTGACTTCATAGATCACTCCGAGGGCGGAGAAGAGACGCTGGGTCAGTTCGGTGTCTTCGGGTTTAGCCCATCGGCCTTGGCAGTAAGCCCCGGCCATGCAGCCGACCAGGGCAGGAGTGTTCGGCATGACACGGATGACTCGGACTCCGTCAAACAAGGCCTGCTCAATTTTTCGGGTTGGTACCCCGGCGGCAATGGAGAGGATGAGGTGATCCTTGGTAACGGCAGGACGGATTTCCTGGAGGACCGAGAGGATTTGAGGGGGTTTGACAGCGAGGAGGACAATTTGGGCTTCTTTCGTGACTCCGAGGTTGTCCCACCGAGCGGGAGCTCGGGTTTGGGCAGTAAAAGCGTTTCGAGCTTCTTCATTGGGATCGGAGCCAAGGATTTGGCTGGCCTGGACGAGGTTGGCCTGAATCCAGGCATGGACTAGGGCGCGGGCCATTTGCCCGGTTCCGAGGACGGCGATGGTTGGTCTATTTTGCATGGGAATGGAGTGTACGAGGAAGAAGCGGGGACGTCAGGGCTGAAGTTTAGGGGTTAGGGGAAAAGTGGATAAAGACAGATTTTTTTCTGGGTTGAGCCTCAATGGGTTTTATCGAAAACTTAAGAATTTTTCTAAAAATTGATTGACAACTTTGCCGTTTTTGCAGACACTAGAGCAAAATAGAGAAAAAAGAAGGGTTGCCCTGCTCAATGAAGAAAACCACATCGCAAACCAAACAACACACCTCAAAACGACGAAAAAAGACCTCTTCCTCCACTCGAACAGTTGAAAAGGAAGGAAAAAAGACTCCGAAAGAGGGATTGAAAAAAGAAGAGGAGCTTCTTCCGACCAAGCCGACGGTGGAGGAGTTGGAGCCGATCGAGGCGTATGACCGGACTTATGGTCATCGGGATGCGTTGGAGCTTTATTTACAAGAGATTGGGAAAGTCCCGCTCCTGACGATTGAGGAAGAGAATGAGTTAGCGGCACGGATCAAGGCCGGAGACGAGGAGGCGCGGGATCATATGATCCGGGCGAATCTGCGGTTGGTGGTGAAAATTGCTCGGGATTACGAGGGCTTTGGGGTGCCGCTGTTGGATCTGATCAATGAAGGAAATATTGGGTTGATGCGGGCGGTAGAACGATTTGATCCGGCAAAGGGAGGCAAGCTTTCCACGTATGCTTCTTGGTGGATCAAGCAGTCGATTCGGCGGGCGATTGCGAATCAAGCCAACACAATTCGGCTTCCGATCCATGCTATTGATAAACTTAGCAAGGCTCGGCGTCTGGCTCATCAGTTGCAGGAAGATCTGGGCCGGGAACCGGAACCGGAAGAGATCGCCGAATTGCTAGGGATTCGGACAAAGCGGTTCAATGAGATTCGGACGGCTGCCGTTCAGCCTGCTTCGTTAGAAGAACCGATTGGGGATGATGAGCGACGAGTGTTAGGGGATGTTGTGAAAGACGAATCAGCGGTTTCTCCTGCGGAGGAGTTGGAATGGAAGAATTTGATTGGGATCCTCGACCGGCTTTTGGAACAGTTGGATGATCGGGAAAGAACGATTCTTCGACTCCGCTTTGGACTGGACGGTCAAGGAGAGAAGACGCTAGAAGAGATCGGTCGACATTTTGGGTTGACGCGGGAACGGATTCGGCAAGTGCAAAATGAGGCATTGCACAAGTTGCGGCGGATGATCGAGGAAGATACGATTTTTGCGGATGTAGCTTGAAGAGGGGTTCTACTCACCACCTCCCACCACGCCCAACCTCCGCCACGCTCCTCGTTGCGCCCCTTTGCCTCCGGGGGCGCAACGAATTTTTTATGTTTCCCGAGCAGGGATACTTTCCATGCCTCCGAAGAGAAATTCCCGAAGGCCGGATTGTTCGAGGACTTTTAAAGCGATGGGGCTGGGATTTTGGAAGACCAGTGTAATTCCTAGATCCCAACAGAGCCGACGGGTTCGAATTAACAGATTTAACCCACTGCTGTCGATAAATGTTACGCCTGATAGATCCAGTCGAATCAGGCTTCCTTTGGGCTGTTGTTTCAGGGTGCGGCGGATCTCTTCCCACAGGCTATCTACATGGGCCGCTGTTACTTCTCCTTCTAGTCGGATTAGATTAGAGGATTCTGTTCGAGACAGAACGGGGACTCCGCCGATCCCATGTTCTCGAACGTATTGTTCGGCCTCCTGTTCGGAAGAGACGATGACAAACACGTTTTCCAGGTGCATGGTGCGTAGAAGGCGGAGTACCTCTACAGCGGGTTGAAGGAGTATAAAGATCTTGTTTAGGGCTCGGGCACAACGATGGAGCCGGACAAGTAATCCCACTCCGGTGCTGTCGATAGTTCGCGTCCGGTGCAAATCAAGAACCATCCCCGTCTGGGCATCGTTAAGGAAAGATTCCCATTGGGCTCCTACTTGTTCGACGAGGGCTGTATCGAGAACCTGGGGTGCCTCCACGAGGATTAGCCCAGCAAAGTTCTTGGCGATAGAGGGGGGTTGAGCTTTTATCTGTTCTCCACGGAGGCGGGACGCGTTGGCGCGCTGTTTTCGAACCAGACGCCAAAAACGGAGCAAGGCTTGCCAACGAGGTTTCCAGGTTAATCCTTCCCCTCCGAAAAGTTCACCGATCCAGCCGGATCGAGCGCTTTCTAGGGATTTGAATTTGGTCGGTTTATTAGCAAAGACTTCCAGAAGTCGACCGATAGCGAGTGTGACAGGATCTTGATGCGCTGGACATGCATGCGAATCCATTTCTCTTGGATAGGTGAAGGGAAAGAGACCAAAAGAATATCCGGTTTTGTAGCTCGGATTCGCATGATCATCTCCTCGTGGTTCATTTGATGAAGCTGTTCGGTTTCTGTTCCATAAACTCCGATGATGGTGAGTCGTTCAAAGCGGTTGCGTAAGTTGACCGAAGCTCGTCGGAGGAATTCCGAATGTTTGCCTAATAAGAAGACCTTCCAATTTTCTCTTTCAGCTAGATTGAGCAATCCAAACAGGAGTGAGCCGATCGAGATCTCTTCTGGGAGGGGATTTCCTAGGATCTTGGAAGCCCATACAATTGCCTTTCCTTCGCCGAGGACGAGGTCGGCGTCTACCAAAATTCGAAGCAGTTCCGGGTCTTCTTGGGCGATTAAGATAACTTCTACGTTTACTGGTATGACATAACGAGGTTTCCGTTCCAGTAACCATTCTTTTAGAATTTCCAGGGCTTGGCCTCGCGTCACATAATCAATAGGCACACCCAAGATAGAAATAGGTGATCGCCGTTTCCCCCCTCCTTCCATCATGTTTTCTCTCTTCGTTTTGTGTTTTCAATAAAGATAAATTCTAAGAAAACACAAACTCGATTATGTGGCGTTAACGAAGATTGCACAATGTTGGATTCGATTCTGGTCCATTGCAAGATAGAAGATATACTCGGTTTTTCATGGAGATCGAGTGGAGCAAGTGGTTACGCGCAATAATCCTCCATTTAGAATTTTTACAAGAGACGGGGGTTCGGTATCTCCCACTCTCTGCCGAAGGGGTCCAGTTGATAAAACAACTTCAGCATCCTCATTTGTCTGTCTCCTCTAGTCAGATGCAACGCATGTCCTTTTCCTCTTCTTCAGAGGAAAGACCGCCGACTCCCTCTTCCCAGCAGCTTTGGGGCTCAGAGGTTCTTGCTCGAACTCCGGGGGAAAAACAAGCTGCGTTGGAAGCCCTTCGACAGCGGGTGTTGGAGTGCCGAAAATGCGAACATTTAGCTCGATCAAGAACCCACGTTGTCTTTGGGGCAGGAAATCCAGCGGCGGATCTGATGTTTGTGGGTGAAGCTCCAGGGGTGGAAGAAGATCGTCAGGGAGAACCTTTTGTTGGAGCCGCTGGAAAGCTGTTGACGAAGGTTATCGAGACAATGGGCCTAAGCCGTGATCAGGTTTACATTGCAAACGTTCTAAAATGTCGCCCTGACACCCCTCCTGGCAAACCAGGGAACCGAAAACCGACCGCCGACGAAATCACTCGTTGTGTTCCTTATCTTGTGGAGCAGATCCGGATTATCCAACCGAAGGTGATCGTCGCCTTGGGGGCTACAGCGGTCGAAGGTCTTCTAGGACGGCAGGCTGCTGCGCCGGGGATCCTGCGATTACGAGGGAAATGGCTTGAGTTTCAAGGGATTCCGCTGATGCCTACCTACCATCCGGCCTTCCTTCTTTACAATCCGACCATTCAACGGAAACGGGAGCTTTGGGAAGACATGTTAAAGGTCATGGAGCGATTAGGTCTTCCCATCTCGGAGAAACAACGAAATTATTTCCGCAAGGCCGCCGGGCAGTAGAGGAATTGAGTTCTCCTTTAAAGATCGACGTAGAGGTTAAAATCCCCAAATTTGTCGGTCCAAAGTCCGGTATTGAACCGCTTCGGATAAATGCTCGGGACGGATCGTCTCCGAGCCTTCCAGATCTGCGATCGTTCGTGCTACTTTTAAAATCCGATCATAAGCCCGTGCACTCAGACGCAGTTCCTCCATCGCCATATGGAGGAGTTCCTGACCTGTTGCATCAAGCTGGCAATAACGTCGGATTTCTCGTGCTGTCATCTGGGCATTGCAGCGGACATGGGGAGTCTTCTGAAACCGTTTTCTCTGTCGTTCCCGTGCTGCGATCACCCGTTGTCGAATGACGGCGGAAGACTCGCCGGATTGAAGACGACTTAAATCTTGATAACGGACGACTGGAACCTCAACATGGATATCGATACGGTCCAACAAGGGCCCGGAGACCCGATTGAGGTAGTTATGGATCTCACGAGGAGAACATCGAGATTCCCCCGGCATTTTCCCGTCCGGAGTAGGATTCATAGCCGCGACCAGCATAAATCGAGCCGGGAAGGTCACCGATCCGGAGGCTCGAGAGATCGTAACCCGGCCTTCCTCCAACGGTTGGCGTAAGGTTTCTAAGACACTTCGTTTAAATTCCGGCAGCTCATCCAGAAAAAGGACCCCGTTATGAGCCAACGAAATTTCCCCAGGGGTCGGATGGATGCTCCCTCCTAAAAGCCCGGCATCACTGGCGGTATGATGAGGGGCTCGAAAAGGACGGCGGGTGACAAGGGCTTGCCCCGGCTCCAGTAACCCCACAATGCTATGAATCCGGGTGGTTTCCAACGCCTCTTCGAGCGTCATGGGAGGAAGGATTGTGGGCAATCGTTTTGCCAGCATCGACTTTCCCGTCCCTGGAGGGCCAATCATGAGCACGTTATGGCCTCCGGCGGCTGCGACTTCCAAGGCCCGTTTTACTGATTCTTGTCCCTTTACATCGGCAAAGTCGAGATCGCTATCGGTCTCTATTGCGAAAAGACGGTCCAAATCGACACGGAATGGAGAAATCTCGAACTCTCCGGCCAGAAAGGCCGCTGCTTCGCGGAGATTGGAAACAGGATACACCTCAATATCTTGCACAACAGCCGCTTCGGCCGCATTTTCCGATGGCACAAGCAGGCCGCGTTTTCCCAACGAGCGTGCCAGCAAAGCAATGGAAAGGACCCCTTTGACCGGTCGGACCTGCCCATTTAATGCGAGCTCTCCGACAAGGAGAAAATCTGATAAAATAGAACTTTGCAGTTGTTCGGTGGCGACGAGGATCCCGATTGCGATGGGGAGATCGAAACTGGGGCCTTCTTTTCGAATATCGGCCGGAGCCAAATTGATGATGAGCCTGCCCATCGGGGGAGCATATCCGGAATTGGCGAGGGCCGTACGGACTCGATCGCGGGATTCTTTTACTGCAGCATCGGGTAGACCGACCATGATTGTAGTCGTCTCTCCCCATCCGGCGTTAACTTCTACC
>CAZBKV010000117.1:0-7437 GCA_964492575.1 uncultured Verrucomicrobiota bacterium
GGACAGCGCGCCCTACCTTTCGATTCCTATTCGAATGCCCAGGGGCAGGTAGGGCAGCTTGTCCTCAAGCCGCCGCATGAAATCCTTCCTTTATCCCCACCCGTTGCGGGTTTACCTCGATTTAGTCAGCCTTTTGAAGGATCGCTTCAGCCGAGGTCAAATCCCGGCGGATTTGATCCTGTAGGGCTTCCAGCGATGGGAATCTTTTCTCTTCTCGGATTTTTTTTACAAACCGTAAGGCCAACCAGCGACCGTAAAGACCGATCTTTTGACCGATCAGATGGGCTTCCACTCGAGTCTCATGGGTCTCCGCCGCAATGGACGGACGGACGCCAATATTTACCACTGCCGGCAAAAACGCCTGACTTCCCCGTGCCGGAGATTCATCCAACAACGCCCAGGCCGCGTAAACCCCGTGGGGTGGGAGGGTAAGATCCGTTGGATCCAAATTCGCCGTCGGAAAACCCAATCTTTGTCCCAACCGATCCCCCTCTATCACTTTACTTCGAAACCAATAGGCATGGCCCAACAACCGCTCCGCTTGCGCGAGGTCTCCGGTTTCCACCAAGCGTCGGATCCGGCTACTTCGAATCGCTTGCCCGTCCACTTGTACCAACGGCACTTCCCATGCCTCAAATCCGAACCGGCGACCTAATGCTCGTAATAACTCGATCGTCCCCGTGCGCCGATAGCCGAAGACAAATCGTTCCCCCACTACAATTCCACGCACTCCGTGAAACCAACGGACCAGATTTTTTACAAACTTTTCCGCAGGCGTGCGCATCATCGATTCATCAAACCGAACCACCCAGACTCCATCGATCCCTTCTCGTTCGATCCACGCCAATCGCTCCTCCAGCCTTTGGAGGAGATGGAGCGGACGATTTGGAAAGACCACTCGGTCCGGATGGGGGTCAAACGTTACGGCAATTGCCTTTGCCCGAACGGCATGGGCGGCTGCGACAGTTTCTTGAAGGATCTGCTGATGCCCAAGATGCACCCCATCAAACACCCCAAGAGCAAGAAAGACGCGATCCGCCGGATCGATAATTTCGGTTGGGTTGGTGGAGACCTTCATTCTTTCCCACGATTGACCTTTATGTGGAACTTTCCTGCTGTGTAATGACCGCGGCAAGGTCCAGGATGGGGATCAACCGTTTCTGAAGCTCTTCCGGTGGAAGGCCCAAGGCCTCTTCTAAGGGGATTGCTCGGTCGACATGAAACGGTCCGATCTCCGTCCGCCGCAAAGCATAAAGGTGGGCACCGCATCCGATCTTTTCCCCTAACTCATGGGCGATGCTTCGAACATACGTCCCTTTCGTACACTTCATCACAAAATCTCCAAACGGCTCCTCATACCGAGTGAATCGGAAGAGGTACACGTGGACCAGACGCGGTTTCCGTTCCACTTCTAGACCTCGACGGGCCAACTTATAGAGCGGAATTCCTTTCACCTTTGCGGCCGAGACCATCGGCGGTACCTGCATCAAATCGCCGGTAAATTCCTTCGCCAACTCGTTCAGTTTCTCCACCGTCAACGGCGGAACCGGCTGGGTCGCAATCACCTTTCCCTCCGCATCATAAGAATCGGTGGTCTCTCCGAATTTGATGGTTCCCTTATACGCCTTGTCGGAGGCGATCAACTTGTTCGAAAGTCGAGTCGCCTTGCCTAACACCAACAGCAACAACCCTGTCGCATTGGGATCCAAAGCCCCACAATGCCCGACTTTCCTCACCTTGGTATGTCGACGAATCGCGTCCACCACGTCGTGCGACGTGGGTCCTCGAGGCTTATCAATCAGTAAAGCACCGTCCCAGGGTCCAAAGGTTAAATTACCCATTGTTTTCCTCCTCCTCCTTCTTC
This sequence comes from uncultured Verrucomicrobiota bacterium, assembly GCA_964492575.1. Classification (GTDB taxonomy): domain Bacteria; phylum Verrucomicrobiota; class Verrucomicrobiia; order Limisphaerales; family CAZBKV01; genus CAZBKV01. The sequence goes on from CAZBKV010000117.1 coordinate 1,865, forward strand.
CCAAGCGTGGACTCTAACGCTCTTTGCACCGCACTCAAGACCTTCCGTTGCACCGAATGCGGAGAACCGGCAATCCGTGCTCCTGCCGCAGCCGCATGGCCTCCTCCACCAAACTGAATTGCAATCTGACTTACGTCCAATCGTGGATCCTTAGACCGAAGGCTGATCCGAATCTTCCCCTCCGGGAGCTGTTCAAACACACAAGCCACTACCACCGGCTCCATCGCCCGCAGATGATCAATCAACTCCTCCGCTTCGGATCGGTCTGCTCCTGTTCGTGCAAAATCCTGCGGCCGTAACCAAAGCCAGGCGATCCGCTGGTCCGGGCTAAGGCGAAAATGCGTGTACAAATGGCGAAGTAAACCGACTCGAGCCAGACTATTGGAATGATAAACCTCCCGGGCCATCTGGGCTAGATTCGCCCCTTTCCGGAGCAAGGTCGCAGCAATTTCAAAGCTTTCCGGCAACGTGGTTGCGTACTGGAACGAACCGGTGTCGGTAGCAATCGCCGTCAAAAGACTATCCGCAATCCGAGGCGTTATCTCCCAGCCGGCCCGACAAATCAATTGATAAATCAGATGTCCTGTGGCCGGCATCCGCGCATCCACCCAGTTCAAATCCCCAAAACCTGGATTACTCCCATGATGATCGATATTAATCACAAACACCGGTTTTTGGATTCGGTCCCAGGTGGACCCCAGCCGCTCTTGCGAAGCCGCATCCACGCTGACAAGGAGATCGATCTTAACCCCCTTTGGGGCTTGTTGGATCCTCCCTTCTGGATCCAAAAACCGATACTTTTTGGGAACCGGGTCCGGATTCCACAGCCCCACCTCTTTCCCCTGGGCTTCCAAAGCCAACCCTAACGCCAGCGTACATCCAATACTATCCCCATCGGGTCGAATATGACTGGCTACCCCGATCCGTTTCGCCTTCTGTAGCGCCTCTATAATGGCGTCCACAATCTCCGGCTCGTTGTCCTGTCGTCCTTCTCCCATCGTCTTCTTCCTTTCCTAGGAGCTCTCACGATAGCGGTAGACCCCCTTTTACGCAAAACGGGAATCAAAAATTGAGCTACACATGAAGGACTCCCCAACCATCCAATCTGACCGTTGCTTCCAAAAGAGGTGTAAGGCAGAGTATTCCAAGGGCAATGAAAAACGAACGACAACGCTTAAGAACAACAGTTTCTCAACTTCTTTGGATCGGTCTTCTCTTAGCATGGAATCTCCGTCTCCATGCCGGAGAAGCCGCGGTTCCAACCCTCTCCCCATCCAGTCAGACCCCAAGCCGAACCAATCCTTATCTCCGAACCCTCCATCAACCGGACGGAACCATCCTCCTCCAGACCTGTGCCCGACAACTCCAATCCACCAATTCCCATCTTCCGACCCTCTGGCTGGTCAGTGTCGTCCATATCGGCACCACCAATTACTACCACCAACTCCAGAAGTTACTCGATCAACAAGACCTGGTTCTTTATGAGGGAGTGGGTGATGTCCCCAAACATCCCTCTTCTACCTCCGGCTTTTCCCTTCAACGCGAACTGGCAAAGGCATTGGGTCTGACCTTCCAACTGGATGTAATCCAATACGATCGGTCCCATTTTGAAAATTGCGATCTGACACTCGGCCAACTCCTTGCTCTGTTCCGCTTTTCCGGAAAAGCCCTTGAAAAGAAGCCAAAGATTTCTTCTCAACCGGCCTCTTCTTCCGGAGAAGCCCAACCTGCATTCCAACAGCTTTTGAACATCCTTAACGGCACCGGCTTTTTGGGGACTCTCTCAAGGGCTTTGATTCAATGGATTCATACTCATCCTTCGGCTCAAGCCATTCTGAAGTATGCCCTAGCCGAGCTGTTTGGAAACTTACCAGACGATCTGACTGCAATCCGACGATTCGATCCGGCCTGGGGGACCGTTATGGAAATAATTCTGGAAAAACGAAATGAAGTCGTCCTCCATCGGATTCAACGGCTTACCCACTCCAATAAGGCCGAAGTCGCCGGCTCTTCCTTCACCATTGCCATCTTTTATGGGGCCGGCCATATGCCGCTTCTGGAACATGCCCTCCGGCAAAAACTCCACTATCATCTAACCCAACAAAAATGGTTCACCGTTTTTTCCGTAAATCCGAAGAAAGCCGGAATTTCCCCCGCTCAACTCGCCTTGTTTCAAAAAATCTTAAAAATGCAAATCCAGATGCTTCGGCAAGTCATGCAATAATTTCCGGTGTCTTTGCCTAAATCACGGCCCAGAAGAAAAGGGAATAGCATCCATTAAATAACCTGCCTCCATGGAAGAGAATATTTAGGTAGGGCGCACTATCCTCAGCGCGCCGCATCCAAAAGAGTCTTTTTCCGGCAGGTTGAGGACAAACCGTTCGGCTTTTTCGATCTTCTCCTTTCTTCACCCAAGCATAAGAAGAACTTTTTCTTAAGCTCGACTTTGAGCCAATGGGGGTGAGAAAGGAGCGGAATTATTTTCTTGCCGAACGAGAGGTTTTGGGGGCAGAAGAGAAGGCTGAACGCATTGAAAAAGCGAATGGATATGAGAAGAGTGGAGGGGTTTGCTCATGACGGATGATGCGGTTCAAGGGGAACGAAGGTTCAGTGGTCCGGCAGTGGAATATGAGCGAGAGCCTGTTCCAGCCCATGCGTTGAAGGATTGGCGCAGTTTTCTTGGGATGTATGCCGGGGAACATGTGGCTGGGACGGAGTTTATGATCGGTCCGCTGTTTCTGGCTGCCGGGGTTAGTGCATTTGATCTACTGGTCGGATTGTTGGTAGGAAATTTATTGGCGGTATTGAGCTGGACACTCATTTGCGCCCCGATTGCGACGAAGATTCGGCTCACGCTGTACTACAAGCTCGAGAAGATCTGCGGTCCACGGATGGTCATCTGGTACAACCTGGCTAACGGGGTCCTGTTCTGTTTCCTGGCCGGGGCGATGATTACGGTGGCGGCCACGGCGGTGGGCATGCCGTTTCATATGAAAATGCCGGGGCTTTCGGATTTTTACCCGAACAGTGTCGGATGGGTGTTACGGTCCTGTTTGTGGGATTGATTTTTGCGATTGTGGCAGCATGGGGATATGACAGCGTGGTGCGAGTGGCGAACGTAGCATCTCCGTGGATGATCCTGATCTTTCTGGCCTGCGGGATTGTGTCGTTGCCGAAGTTGGGGGTGCATTCGCTGGGAGATTTTTGGCAGATTGCCAAGGAACGAATCTGGCCTGGGAGTGAGCCGCTTGGGGATTATCCGAAGTTTACGTTTTGGCATGTGATGTTCTTTGCCTGGTTCTGCAATGCGGCGATGCACATGGGGATGTCGGATCTGAGCATCTTCCGCTATGCGAAAAAGGCCAGTTACGGTCTTTGCAGTGCGGCGGGGATGTTTATCGGTCATTACATGGCATGGGTGAGTGCTTCGATGTTGTATGCGGTGCAATTGGCCAAGGCGGGATGGACGGCCGCTTCAAGTGGAAGTCCCCCACCGGTCTCGCCTGGAGTGATGGCGTTTGAAGCGGTAGGGATTGCCGGTTTGATCTGTGTGGTGATTGCTGGTTGGACCACGGCGAATCCGACGATTTACCGGGCGGGGCTGGCGTTCCAGGCGATTTTCCCGAAAAGCTCTCGGTTTGTCCTGACACTGGTGGCCGGCGGAGTGGCCACCGCAGCGGCTTTATTTCCTGCGCTGGCGATGAAGTTACTGGGATTTGTAGGATTGTACGGAACGATTTTGATGCCGATGGGCGCGGTGATTTTTGTCGATTTTTATCTCCTGCCGCGATTGGGGTTGCAGAGCGATTTTGCGGAGAAACGGCGCCTGCCGATTAATTGGGCGGCAGGATTGGCATGGATTTTGGCATTGCTGTTCTGCTTGATATTGAATCGGTGGGCTGGAGTGCAGGTCTACTTCCTAGCGCTACCGGGTTGGATTATGGCCGGGATTTTGTATGTGGTGTTGAGCTTTTGGGTTCAGCGGACACAAGCTACTGAAACGAACTCGTAAGAGAAGGAGAAAAATGAAGTGGCGTTCGATTTTGATGGGGATCGGAATTTTGGCGTTGGTGGGGATCTTTTGTGCGGCCAGCGGTTACTATCTGGGCTGGCTTTCGGAGCCGGCGATGAAACGTTGGATTTTAATCGCTACGGTGGTTTGGTTTGCGGTCATGATTCCAGTTTGGGGAAGGCGTAAGGTGTCCTAAATGGGAGGTTAGACGGCGGGGGTATTTTCCGGAAGAGGTTGGTTTTGTGCTTGTCCGCCAGGGGATGCTTCGGTTCAATCCGCTGAAAGAAAGCCAAACTCTGCAAATCTAGGAGAAGGAAACCATGAAGACGGTTACAGAGCTGAAGACGGTTACAGGCAATGTGAAGAGTCTGGTTGAAGCGGCCCTTTCGGAGACAGGTGGGGTCTTGCATCTGGCACCGTGTTGGGTACCCCGGTCGTTTTTGCAACCAGGGCTGCGTCTGAAGCTGCATCCGGACGACATTTACGCCTATGGGGCGCATCGGGGAGGGATTGACGAGCGCTGGTTTGCGTCCACGACCGAGGCAGCAAACGAAGGACGAACGCCGGATGAGGGATTGTCCTACGTAGTGGTAGGAAACGAGCGGTTTACGTTGCGGAAGGCCGTGGAAGATTGTGGGGCCTTGATTGTGGGCAAAGCGATCTGGGAGAAATACGGCCGGTGGCCGGTGTACTCGAAATTTTTTGATAATATGGGACCGATTCCCCATCACCTACATCAGAACGACGAGCAAGCCCGGTTGGTCGGCCAGGAAGGGAAACCGGAGGCGTATTATTTTCCGCCCCAATTAAATCAGGTCGCGAATAACTTCCCTTATACCTTCTTCGGATTAGAGCCCGGTACGACGAAGGACCAGGTTCGCAAATGTCTGGAAGATTGGAATAAAGGAGACAATGGAATCCTGGACCTGTCCCGGGCGTATCGGCTGCGACCGGGGACCGGTTGGTTGGTCGGACCGTGTATCTTACACGCGCCAGGTTCCCTCTGTACATATGAGCCGCAATGGGGGAGCGACGTATTCGCAATGTACCAGAGTATAGTAGAAGGCCGATACGTGCCGTGGGATCTGCTAGTCAAAGATATGCCCAAGGAGAAACATCAGGACCTGGACTGGATCGTCGACCAAATCGATTGGCCCGCCAATACGGATCCGAATTTCAAGGATCATCATTACCTGGAGCCGATTCCTGTGGCGGATACGGCGAGTGAGGGTTATATCGACAAATGGGTCGTGTACGGCAAGATCAACGGTCGGCAATATTTTACGGCAAAGGAGCTAACGGTCTTTCCGGGCGCGAAGTGTACGATCAAAGACAACGGATCCTATGGTTTGATTTGCGTCCAAGGGAAAGGACGGATCAACGGTCAACCGTTGAACAGTCCCACTCTCATTCGGTTTCATGAATTGACGGAAGATGAGTACTTTGTCGTGGAAGAGGCGGCTCGGAACGGGATTACGTTTGAGAATCTTTCCACGACGGAGCCGCTGGTGTGTTTGCGTTACTTCGGGCCGGATGTCAATCCGGACGCCCCCGAAGTCGG
>CAZBKV010000118.1:0-7389 GCA_964492575.1 uncultured Verrucomicrobiota bacterium
GTTGGGAGACTGGGTTGTCATGCTGTTTCCCTCCTGTGCTTTTGGGATGAGCTTAGGAGGATCTTCCTGTGAGGGCAATTCTGAAAACTCCCGGGGGAGGGAGGTTGTGCCTGGATTGGTTATCGTTATCTGGGGCTCGGAGACAAGGTGGGTCACACCGAACAGGCTGGGGGGCAAGATCTTTCGTTATCTAAAGCCAATGAGGGCAGAAAAAATGGGGTGGCTGACGGGACTCGAACCCGCGACACCCAGAGCCACAATCTGGTGCTCTAACCACCTGAGCTACAGCCACCACCCGCACCTGACAATATTGCGCAAAAACCCCTTTCTCGTCAATGGGAATCCTTTGGGATAGCCGCCAAAAAACCCCAGACTGGTATTCTAGCTCCAGAGCGAAAAATCGGCTGAGCTCTAGCAAAGTTTTGGGGAAAAGTGGATAGAGGCCTAGGCGAAATGGGGTGTTTCCAGCCATTGGCTGAGCCGCTCCCGGAGTTGGAGGCGGGCTCGGAGGAGTCGGACCTTGACATTGGCTTCGGAGATGCCCAGGGCTTCGGCGGTTTCCTTAATCGAAAGTCCCTCGACGTCGCGAAGCAGGAAAACGATGCGGTGTTTTTCGTCCAGTTCAGCGAGGGCTTTCTCTAGGAGTTCCAAGAGCTCTCGGTTCTGAACCAATTCTTCCGGGGATCGTTGCCAGGGAGCGATGCGAGTCGGTTTAAAGCTGGCGAGGGTTTCGTGGTGGTCTTCGTCACGGGTTTCTTCGTCCCAAGTAATCGTGTCTAAGCCGCGTCGTTTGCGGAGGACCTTGAGGGCGGCATTGGTTGCGATCCGGAAAAGCCAACCGGCAAAGCTGGAATCCCCACGGAAATCGTCCAGGTGTTCGAGGATATTGAGGAAGGTCTGCTGGGTGACATCCTCTGCTTCGTGAACGTCATGAAGGATCCGGACGGCAAGCTGGTACACCCGGTCTTCGTAACGCCGCATAAGGGTTTCAAAGGCCTCCAGGGACCCCTGGCGGGCATGCTGAACTAACTCCTCATCAGAGAGGGTGTCGAACGTGGTGGAGCTGGTGGAAGGAGGCGCGGGAGAAGGATCGGATGGGGGCGAGGAAGGGTTTTCCGACGGTTGGAGTGTAGGGGGATTGTTCTGATGGAGATGGTCCGATCCTTCATGCATAAGCGAAGTGGGGACAGTTTGTTTCTTTGGTCTGTGGAAGGGTTTACTTTGAGGACTTCTCCTTCAGTTCAGCGACAGCTTTTTGTACCTCCTGAGCGATGTGAAGGAAACAGCGTGCCGGTTCGGAATCCGGTTGAGCAACGACGATAGGGATACCGTGGTCTCCGGCTTCCCGGATCTCAACAAAAATGGGGATTTCGCCCAAAAAGCGGAGCCCCTGGCGTTCGGCTTCGGCGCGACCTCCGCCGTGCCCGAAGATTTCTACTCTAGAGCCGTCCGGTGCGATGAAATAACTCATATTCTCCACCAATCCTAACACCGGCACTTCTACTCGTTGGAACATTCCGATTCCTTTGCGGACGACTCCCAGAGAAGCTTCCTGGGGGGTGGTGACCATCACCCCGCCGTCCAGTGGAACGAGCTGACAAAGGGAGAGCGGGGCATCACCGGTGCCGGGAGGCAGATCCACAACCAAGTAATCCAGTTCTCCCCAGTCCACTCCAAACAGAAACTGCTCTACAGCTTTTGCTAAGAGGGGGCCCCGCCAGATGACCGGTTGTTCTGGGTCGATGAGGAAACCGATACTCATTAGCTTCACCCCATGGGCTTCTAACGGAAGGAGCTTATCACTTGGGGTGACTCCGGGGCGTTCATGAATCCCCATCATCAACGGAACAGAAGGGCCATAGACGTCGCAATCGAGCAGTCCGGTCCGTTCCCCTAATTGAGCCAGCGCGGAAGCCAGGTTGACGGCTACGGTCGATTTGCCTACACCTCCTTTGCCGCTGGCTATTGCCACCACGTGTTTTACCCCGGGGATCTGACGGCGTCGACTCCAGGGATCTGGATTCCGGGGTTCTGCGGTAGGTTGGGGTTGTTGGATGTGGACCTCTACCGTCTTTATTCCGTCCAGTTGCTGGAGCGTTTGGCGGACGTCTTCTTCGATCTTTCGAGCGATTTCCGGGTTCCGGGTAGAGAGCTGGAGATGAACTTGAACATTCCCATTGGAAATTTGCACTCCTCGAACCAGTCCAAACGAAACGATATCCCGTGAATATCCCGGATACTTGATAGTTTTGAGTTGGTTTTTGATTTGTTCTTCTGTGATCATAAGCGGCTCCTTTTTAATTATCGTTCAAAAATTGCCAGAAATCCTTCGATTAAAATGCGCTCTTTCGGGAAGGTGGCGCGCCGGAGATCAGGAGCTTCTTTCCTTTTTCCTTAAGATCCCTTCGTTAAGGCTACCGCGCCGGTAACCTTCCAGATCAACAGTCACATACAGATAACCTAACTGTTTCAGTTCCTTTACGATTGTAGCACGAATTTGGGGATCCAAAAACTTTGAGAGCTCTGAAACGGCGATTTCGATTCGAGCTAGGGCTCCTTGGGAGAGTTGGTGATGCCGAACTCGAACGTCCCGGAAACCGAAACGACGGAGGAGTTCTTCTCCTTGTTCTACCATGCGGAGTTTCTCTACCGTGATCGGCTCCCCATACGGGATTCTGGAGCTGAGGCAGGCCATTTCCGGTTTTTCTGCGGTGGGAAGGCCGAAGCGGCGGGAGAGGGTTCGGATTTCTTGTTTGGTGAGTCCAACCTCTTTGAGAGGGGCGAGGGCATGAACTTCGCGAGCCGCTAAGGTGCCGGGACGATGATCATGAAGATCGTCGGCATTTTCTCCGTAAAGAATCGCCTGGAAACCTTCCTGTTTTGCCAGGGCTACCATTTGACGGAACAGTTCCTGTTTACAGAAGTAGCATCGGTTTACGGGATTGCGGAGATATTCTGATTTTGTAAACTCCTGGGTGTGGATGATTCGAATCGGCCAGTGAAAGCGCTGGGCAATTTGCAAAGCTTCTTCGAGTTCTCTTCGGGGGAGGCTGGGGGTATCAGCTACTACTGCGATTGCCTTGTTACCCAAGACCTGATGAGCGACATACATTAAGAAGGTGGAATCCACTCCTCCGGAATAGGCTACAAGGCATGAGCCAAGGGAGCGGATGCGCTCTTGCAGCTGTTGATACTTTTGCTCCAGCATTGGTGGCACCTTGCCATGGGGCTTTGAGGTTTGTCCAGTCTATGTGGGTAGGAGGGGGGGAGAGGAAGGATATCGATTGTCTAGTTCATGGCGTGACTGAAGAGATGTTTCCAACTTGGGCGTGCCCCAGCGTAGCGTAAGTCGACCAATTCGCCGGGGCGGAGGGAGAGTCCTTCCGGGAGGGAGATGATCACAGGGATTCCGATTTCAATAGGTGGGGCATTCCAATTCAGTGGGCGTCGATCAAGGCCAAGCCATCTGCTTCCAATAGGATTGAAGAGGGTAGGGGGGACAGGTTGCATGACTTGGCCGATTTCTACAACCCGGGCTAGGCCGGTTTCACGCCGGGCGGAACGGCGGACGACCTCGACGAGGGATCCTTCTTTAATTTCGTCGGTCCATGGGGGTAAGAGGTAGGCAACGATGCGGGAGGCATTGGTGGCGGTGATGGTGGCGATGGGCTCTCCGGCAACCACGTTTTCGCCGGACCTGCGATAGAGCATGGTGACCACGCCATCAATGGGGGCTTTTAGGGTGATGGGACTTAATTGGGCTTCTGCAAGGCGGAGGCGTTTTTCTTGAAGGTCCATTGCCGCTTGGATTCGGCGACGGAAGGCGTCCTGGGCGTTGGTGATACTCGGATTGGCGAGGCGGAATCGTGCCAGGTCCTGTTCGATGCTTCGGATTGTAGCTTCCCGTTCCCGGATTTCCGCTTGGAGGGCATCTCGTTGGGCTTGGGCCAGCTCATATTCGGCCCGGGAGACAATGGCAGTGGAGGAATGATAGAGGGCGCTTTTGCGAGCCAGTTCCGATTCGGCGTACTGGAGGCGGACGCGGGCTTGGGCAAGATCCACCCTGTGTTGCAAAAGGTCGAGGCGAAGTCGTTCGTAGGTTACCTGGGTTCGTTCTCGGTCAACCAACGGATCCTCTAATTGGGCGCGAAGCAGTTCTAATTCTGCACGGATGACGGCGAGGGTACTTTCCAAGATTTTAGGATCCGTAGTAATGATGGTAGCCACAGGTTCCCCTGCGTGAACAGGTTCTAATAGGCCGACTTCCAAATTTGCCAGCAATCCTGCTTGCGTGCTGACTATATCTGCTCGAACGGCCTCTACCTGGCCCACCATCAATGGAGGGGTTACATGATGCACCCAGATCCAGACCACCACCCCAAGAACAACTAAAAACACTAGGACGGGCAGAAGTTCGATTCGAAATTCCCGCCATTTTAGAGCCGGGGGGGTTGGAATGGGTTTTACCTTTTTCATCGTTCCAAATTTACCCGCTTACAATTCTGATTCGTCTTCCGCATGGACAAAGTTAACATTGGAAAATTCCGGTAGGCTTCGAATCTCTTCCACCATCTCTTGGACGCGTGCTGGATCTCGCATCAGCACTCGGTAGGAAAGATCGACCCCTTTTGCTCCGCTGGTTCGTTCGCTGGCACAACGGACCTTTTTACAATACTTCCAGAAGATGGAATCGAGGGCTTTTCGAGCGTTAGGACCGTCTTCCATATGAAGATTAACGATCACGTCATATCGATGGCGGCTCCCAAAGGCGGTAACATGAAGATAAAGCATAATCAAAATCACAACGAAACAAACAATCACAGCAATCGGATAACGCTGTGTGCCAGCTGCCATTCCCATCACTAAACAGCAAAGGATGTAAGTCGTATCTAGAGTGTCTCGAAGGATGTTCCGAAATCGAACGATCGCAAAAACAGCCATCATTCCAAAGGCCATGACCAGACTGTTCGCAAGGACCATCATCACCGCTGAGGTAACCACCGGGATGAGGACCAGCGAGTTTACAAACGTTCGAGAGTACGATAATCCCCAATGGGTAAACATATACGTCCAGGCAAGGGCTTGTCCGGAAAGGAATGCCAACAACAAACTAAGGATCACCAGGTGAACACTCACCGGTGCCTGGGCATAATCACTTCGAAACAACCACTCCATAGCTACCTACCTGTTGCTCTGACGAAAACAACCGCTTGGTTTCTTTCAATCCGCCCACTCGGAAGGGGAAAAGATTTCACTTGCAGGATGGACTGCTTTTTGTTTCCGGAAAGATTCCGGGAATGTAGCTAGCGATATCCCATTGCTCCGAGCATACTCATAAAAGAATTCCATCCCAATCGCTTCAATCCCATTACAGTATTTCGAAGCGGCAGTTCGCTGGAGGTTGAAGATATGGACCAAGTCTCGGAGCCAATTCGGATAACGTCCTGTAAACTTTAACTCCAGGATAATCCAGGGGTGAAATGGGTAGACTGCGTCTTCCACTTCGGTAGAAAAATCTAACCGGAACTGGGGTTTAAAGCGAACCCTGCGGTCCATAGTAACGCGAACTGAGTTATCCTGAGTCGTCACCCATGCTTCTCGTCGATAGGCAACATGACCTTTGGGGCGGGCTTCTAGATCCCATACTAACTGACAAAATCGTTGCAGCGCCACCCAGTAACGGGGATTAGAAGAGATTAAACTCTCTGGTCCAGGTAACTGTCCTTGAAAGATTTGTTCTACGGCTTCTCGACGAATGCCTGCGCGGGATTTCAGGATCGCCTCGTTCATCCGACGTTTGATCTCCAAAAACACCGGCGCATCCGGGTTGGAATTGTAAAACCGAATCCGAAGCTTGAATCGATTCTTGTTTCCGTTGATTGTCCACCAATATGTCCGAAGATCATCCGAGTCGAGATAGAGACTGTGAATGTTATAAGAGTAGTCGGTCGGATCGGCATTTTCATCCAAATCTAGATAACAACGCACAAATTCCCGAATTCCCTGAGCTTTTTCCTCAGAGATCAAATACTTCAGTTCGAGTCGTTGGAGCTGAAGCCGATCCGCCATAGTCCAGAAAAACAAACTCTTCGCTCCTGCACATTTCTGTGCAAAGCCTCAAAAAACAGAACTATCTCATCCGTTCCTCGCCCCTTGTCAATCGTCAAACACCTCTTTGAGGGCCTTAGACGTTACAAAATTGCCCTCTTATTGTAACCTCCCCGTCACCTAAGCAAGACTAGTACCAATATGATGAAAAAACATCAAAATCCCATGCCCTTGCCTTTTTGGAGAAGGCCGGTTTTTTCTTTTACCCCACAAAGGAGGGTCATTCCGCCCCATAAGGGGGATTTCAGGGAGATGGTTTGGGCTCCAAATCGCTGCATCGCAGCACAGAGAGTGGAAGGGGAGGGAAAATGGAGCAGAGATACAACGATGTACGCATATGCCTCCCAATCCCGCGCCACCAGCCATCCTAAGACAGGAATCCATAACCGAAGGTACCCTAAATAAAGCCTTCGCCAAATAGGCCCTTCTGGAACGGCAAAATCTAACACCACTACTCGTCCTCCCTCTTTTGTTACTCGAAACATCTCTTCCAAGCCTTGGATAGGATCTGGAAGGTTACGAAGACCGTAAGCGATGGTTACGGCGTCAAAACTCTCGTCAGGGAAAGGCAACCGCTGGGCATCGGCTTCTATAAACTCGACAGGTCCCAAATCGTTTCGACTACGACGTTGTCGTTCAAGACGCTTCTGGGCCCACTGAAGCATCCTAGGGGAAAAATCCACCCCTACCACCGAAGCCCCTTCCTTTGCCAACCGAAGGGTTACGTCACCTGTTCCACAGCAGACATCCAAAGCCCGTTGGCCAGGACCTATGCTGGCAAATTTTACAAGCCGTCGTTTCCACAATCGATGGAGCCCGAAACTTTGTAAATCGTTCAGCAGGTCATATCGAGCGGCGATGGTATCGAATAAATCTCGAACTCGAGCAGCGCGTTCTGCTGTCGGTTGGTAGTACCGGTTCTCCACACCCGATCAACATGACATAGTCACTTTGAATCCAGCAAGCTTTGAGCCAAGGAAAGGCCAGGCTCGACAAGGGGCTGTTTCTTTGGGCAAGGTCGTAGTGGTTTTTCGGGGATGGTGGCGTGGCGGAGGAGGGGTTTAGAAGGGAAACGAGGAGGCATTCGGGGAAGGGCAAAATATATGGGCTGGAGCGAATCACAAACCTTACTGGATGCCACGACGTTGAGGCAGATCCTCGAGGAAGCCCCGCAACGGAACATTCTGGTGGTGGGGGATCTGATATTGGATCATTACGTATGGGGCCATGTGGAACGGGTCAGTCCGGAAGCGCCGGTTCCGGTGGTCGAAGTGGAACGTG